>JAYTXU010000022.1:0-34383 GCA_043742785.1 Candidatus Omnitrophota bacterium | reverse complement strand
TTAGCAGAAAAAAAACAAATGCTAAAAAAGAGGATAGAATAGAATATTAAATATATCTTGTTCATGTACAAAGCTTTCCCTGATTAAACTGCTAATATTTTTTTATTTTGGAATGTTTATATTATAGTTAATGTTTTTTAATTTTTTCAATAAATTACAATTATTTTTTTGAAAATAAAAAACCTACTCTTTGAATATATCAAAGAGTAGGTTTTAAAGATGTTCTAATTAATTCTTATCGTCGTGTAACTGTAATAATTACTGGATCAGAAACAGCTGTCACACCTTGGGAATCTGTAGCTTTAGACTTTAAGGTATGTGTTCCAGAGCGAAATTTCTTTGAATATTTATAAGGTGATACTGTGCTTGATCCTAAGAAAGTTGTTCCATCATAAAAATCTACTTTGGAAATACTACCATTGGATGTTGAAGCTGTGGCTGTAATGGTAACAGCAGAATAGCTTGTTAAGATACTTTGATCACCGGGGCTTGTGATAGCAACAACTGGTACTGATGTTTGAATTACCGGTGCTGTAACAGTTATAGCTGCAGTATTGGATGTTACTGAAACACCAGCAGCATCGGTGGCTTTAGCTGTTAAAGAGTAGATCCCCTCTGCAACATTGTTCCAAGTGTAGCTGTAAGGAGACGTGGTACTTGTACCTAGCAAGCTTGATCCATTGTAGAATTCAACCTTAGTAATAGTCCCATTGGTCTGCGAAGCACTAGCTGTCATGCTAATGTTGGAGTTGGCTGTAAATGAAGCCTGGCTAGCAGGGCTTATTAAGCTGACAACTGGTGGTTGAGCGATTGCAGTATTAACGGTAAAATTCACTGGTGTTGATGTTGTGATTGTTCCCGTACTATCTGTGGCTTGGGCGGTCATGGTATATGTACCTGGTTGTACATTTCTCCATATGTAGGTATAAGGACTTGTCGTGCCAACATAACTTAATTGTGCTGTTCCGTTAAAAAATAATACTTTAGTAATGGTATTACCGGTGGAAGCACTAGCATTGGCTGAAACAGTAATATCGATTGGGCCAGTAAAAACAGTATTACTAGTGGGTGCTGTTAAATTGACTGTTGTTGGAGTGATCACTTGTGCAGGGGTAACATTTACAGTTACAGGACTAGATGTTGTAGAAGCAGCATTTAAGTCTGTGGCCTTAGCTGTTAAAGTATAGGTTCCTGCTGGAATATTGGCCCAAGCAAAATAGTAAGGCGAAACGGTACTTGACCCTAACAAGTTTGATCCATTATAGAAATCAATCTTGGTAATAGCTCCATTAATTTCAGAAGCACTAGCCGTGATAGTCAGTGTAGTACCAGCAACAGCTGTGCTTGGATTAGTAGGATTTGTTATAGTCACTACAGGTAGATAGGTTACAGTGCTAATTGTAACTGTTACAGAACTAGATGTTGTTGAAGCTCCATTGGTGTCGGTGGCTTTAGCCGTTAAGATGAAACTGCCTACAGGTGCATTGATCCAATTATAAGTATATGGAGCTACGCTGGTTGTTCCTAACAAAGCCGATCCATTATAAAAGGATACGGTGGAGATTGTTCCATTAGTTTCACTAGCAGTAGAGTTAATAGTAATGTTAGACCCAGCTGTAAAAACACTTTGATCCGTAGGACTTGTGATAGCGACTACCGGTTTTGAAGTTGTTGTTGTCATCGTTGATGTAGTACTCGCTGAAGTCGCATATTGAAGAGCTCCAATATCCCAAGAGCTGGTTCCTCTATCCTTGGATGTGTAGTCTAATGTAGAAAGACCTGAGAGAATGGTTGCAGAAGCAATAGCCGGACTTGAAGTCTGTAAGGTAATATTAGCAAGATTACTGTCCGTTGTCTGGCTGATAGGGTTTACCCATCCTGGGTTTGTAGAGCATTTATTATGAGCTCCGCTTGGACAAGCTGAATTAGAAGAGTTATAAATAATGGAATAATCTGTATTAAGTGCTGGTGTCGCACAGCTTCCGCTTAAAGCGTTAATGTAAAGGCTCGATGTGCCATTACCAACATAAATATTATTACGAAAAGTATAGGTCTCTGTACCATTACAAGTGCCAAGCCTGTCTGTTAAAGCTACTTGAGAGTTTCCATTAGTATAAAAAATAGAATTTGAGAATTTGTATACTCCTCCCAGTCCTGGTGTCATGGCGATGGCATCAGCACCGGCACGGCAGCTCGTCCAGGTAGCTCTGTTTTTTACCTTATTAGTATCAAATAAATAAGTACAGTTACTGATAATGACAGAATTCTCGACAGTCACTCTTGGAGCTGTTAATTTTAACTGGTTTCCATCGTTGCCTTCAAATAATGATCTCTGAACAGTCACAGAACCAGTTCCATCATGATAAAGTAAATCTAAACCATCTGAAGTATTATGACTAAATTCACTGTCTGTGATAACCCAGTCGCCACCTGTATTATAACCACCAAAGCCATCTCCATATCCTGGAGGATTATCGTTTTGGTCGGTGCAGTTAGAATAATCTGCCGTATTAAATGAGGAACTTCTAGGATAAGCTTCTGAGCATCCAGCAAAGCGATTCTTTACATGATCCATAAGAACCGTTCCTGACATAGAACTTTCACCATTACTGTGACCTACATCACTATCCCAATTGGATTGGTAGTTTCCATCCATATTCACATAGGAGAAGGTTAAGCCATTGATCCCTCCCATTAAAAATCCTCGATCAGCAAATCCATGAACATCTAAGTTTTTAAAAGTAAAATTAGTACCTGTATGAGAAAAAACAGCTTTTCTACCCCAAGGACCACTTAATGTGCCGCTATTCCAATTCTCCGCGCAGACAGGACTTCCCACTCTAAGACCGCAATTACTATGATCCGTTAATTCGATACATTCCATATCTATGTTAGAAGCACTAGATAAATCAAAAATTTGATTAACTCCATCAGTAGCCCATAATTGAGGTTTCTTGCTACATCCTGAGTCATAGCTTGAACCTAGAATTCTTGTAGGATGAGCGGCATCAGGACCTGAAGGTATAGGTGACATTGTACAATTATAAGACCACCATAAAGCACAGTTTGCTGAGATTGTATTGGGCATACCAAAGCCGATAGCATATTGGGCTTGTTGACCAGTAGAACGGTTGGTATCATCAATAATTAATGTGTCCCCACCTGCTAAAAGTTTACTTGTACCGATAGCACCTAAAACCCATGAAGGATGATTTAAAGCACAAGCTTGCCCAGTACCAGAACCTGGATAAGCAGCATTAGCTGTTCCAGTACATTGCGTGGGAGTTCCCCCATCCGTTCTTACATAATAGGTAGAGGCAAACGCATTAGTGCTAAGAAAACCTACGATAGCTACTAAAACTGTATTGAAGATTAATCGTGTTGTTTTCATGGGGTCCTCCTGTTTGACATCCACATTATGACCTACTCTATTATATAAAAATGATGATGAATTTAATATTTCATTCTTTGGGTGGATTCTTTTTTCATCATCGATCAATTTTATTGTTTTCATAAAAAAACCTATTCTTCATGTGGACACAAAGAATAGGTTTGGTTGCGTATTGCAAGATCTTTTTTTCGGCAACTGGCTACCTGTCCAGAATTAGCTGGGTTGAGGCCCTATAGCTTTGTGTCCTACGCTTTCGCGTAGTTTACCATTTTTCAATCAGCTTTTACTTCCTTCTGCAAAGATAGCATGTAATTTTGCAATTGTCAAATTGAGGCAAAAATCAAGCCTGCCTGCCGGCAGGCAGTAAAGAGGGTTTTTGAGGTAACGCTTTCTAGAGAAGCGAGAATTTTACCTTCCAGGTTCCTCTTTCAAAACGATTTAATGGAGTTGGATCATCAGGTCCTCGATCACGCTGACCACAGGTGATGTATAAATGATTATTATAATATCCAGAAATTGCTTCTTTCAGACGATAAGGTAATCTTCCAATAATTTTCCAAGAATCGGTTGTTGCGTTATAAAGTTGAATCGCATCATTTAAGATAATAGAATCTTTTTTGGCCGTTCGTTCGTAATCTCCACCGAGAATAATAACTGAATCATTAAATTTAATAATGGACGCTTCAGTATGAGAAGAAAGGATAGGCATATCAGTCATACGTTCCCATTTTTGTAAATCTGATTTTAATCGATAAATATCAGGAAAACGTATTTCTGTCGTTAGTTCCGCAGTACATCGGCATTGGGGATCGCCAGGGATAGCAATATAGTCCCCTTCTTGTCCACCAAACACATAAAACTGATCATTAATGATAGAGCTTGCTCGATGATGTCCACCATGCGGAATAGGTATTTCTTCTCTCCATTCATTTTTTAAAGGTTTTCCATTTTCAACGGCAATACTCCAATGTTCTGTTGCTGGAAAATTACGATCTTCACCTGCTCCTTCTAAGACATGTAAGCGTCTATTCCATAATTGAACGACAGGAGCATAACGTGGTTTTGGTAAAGGTATTAGTTTACTCCAGCTGCGAGTGTGCGTATCAAAAGAAAAACAATTTGGAGAGGCGGGTAAACAATGTCCCCCAAATTGACCAGAAACGGAATAAATATATCGTTTGCCGTCACTGATAATGCCAAGATGTGTCTGCGGCATATCCACAGGTAAAGGAATGCGGGCAATCCATTTTTCATTTTTAAAATTGAAGATATCAATAAACTTAACAATATTTCCGCCCCATAGAAAACCACCGATGACAAATAATTCTTCACCTACTTGAGCTCTTCCTGCATCTAGTCTTGGTTCTGGCCCCGGAGCAATGGCCTTCCACATTAAATCAGGAATCTTTCTGTTAAGTTGATCAAAATGAAATTGCTCGACCATTTTATATTCAAGATTAGGATCAATAAGGCTAAGGATTTTTCGAACACCTAATTTTAGAAATTTCATATTTCATTTCTTTCTAAGTTCTGCAATGGAATTTCTTTTTTTAATAATTGGTAGTATTCCTTTTGTAAAGCTTTACCGTAGATGTCGATATTATATTTAGTGGAAACAACCTTTTTTCCTTCTTGTCCCATATGTTCGCGTAATTCTTTATTTTTTAATAATTTAATAATATTCTGAGCTAATTCTTCCTTGTTTCCGTATTCTATTAATAGCCCATCTATTCCATCTCGAATAATTGATTCTTGAGGACTGTTCTTACAAGCAATCACAGGCTTACCGCTAGCCCAAGCTTCTAAATAGACTATCCCAAAGCAATCTGTTTTAGAAGGCATAGCCATAATATCAATGACGGCATAAAGATGTTTTCTTTCTTTATCATCAAAATTATTGAACTGGGGTTTTTTTTTGATGAGCTAAAGAGAGTAATTTATAATTAATCCTAAATCTTCTTACCCGAACGCCATTGATTATTTCTTTTAAAGGCAGATTTCTAAGAGTTGGATTGGGTGAGGAAAACTCTTCCATATGTAGGGTATGTGAAGTAAAAACATGGGCTTCTTCATTAAGCTCTGCTAATTTCTCAGACATTAATTGATTATGGTATTGATTTCCTCCAATAGAGGGAAAATACTGATGGCTAACGTGTAGGATTTTCATTTAATTAGAAGATTCAGTTTTTCAATTTCTTCTGCAATAGCATTTCTTCGTTTTGATAAAACGTCTTGATCCTTAGTAAAATGATCCATGGATTGAGCAATGGATGGATCAATCGTCAATAAACTTATACCATTGGAAAGTAGTTGATTATTAGCCTTATCTAACCCTTTTTCTTTTAATTCTTTAAGTTTAGTAAGAAGCAGTTGAATGTATTCATAATCCTCCATCCCATCTCTAAAAATCTCAGCTCGTAAAGATGCTAAAGGATTATTAGTTCCTGGATAAAATAAAAGCCCGTTATTATTTTGTTCCCATTTGGTATTTTTTGTACTCTTAAAAGGATCAACATTAGGCCAATAATTGACGCACCAATATAAAAGACCTTTGATATCATATTTCCAGCATAACCATGGCAAAATACGATAATCAATGGAATCAAAATCCAAAGCTAAATTGGGCGTGCCATTACCTGAAGGGCCGGAGACGTATAGCCACATCTCCATGTTTATTTTTTGTAGGCGACGCATTTGAGCTTCATCAAAATTATCAATATTAAAGCACCAAATATCGAAATCTTTTCCCCAATTAGGAAAATCATTAGGATTCCATAATCCATGATAACAAACCATATTTTTAAGCCCCGAATAGGCGCGGTGAATCATAGATGCAATCTTAGCTACGCGGGTATTTCCCATATCACCTTCATCCCAGGTGTAAATGTAGGCATATTGGAGCATTTTATTAAGTTTTAAATCTTCTCCGTAGGTTTGATAAAGAGGTAAAAGATTTTCTATTTCCTCATCAGTTTTAGGCCAATTGTTATCAAAAGTCCCTCCTTTTTTACCAATAGAGAAATTATTTAGTCCTAAGGTTAAATAGCGATCGACACGACTTAAATCTTCTTGTGAAGTTGGGTCGATATTAAGAATAGGATTCATTCGGTACTGGAGCATCATGATTGTAAATTTATCATTTAATTCATTGATCCTTTCTTTATAGGCGGGATCAGGTTCCTTTTCGTCTTGGGGATAAACTTTCTTGGTTAGAAATCCATAAAAATCAAAAGCAGTCTTTAAATGGCTGGGTTTAGGTAGTTCAAAATCGTAAACTTTAACTGTCAAGGGAACTGTCCATGGTGTAAGACTAACAGCATTGATGGTGATCATTGTTTTGTATTCACCGGCTTGGGTATTTTTAGGTATATAAACCGTAATCCAGAACGGTTGAGTAGTTTTAGAGGAAATATCAGTTTTTTGAGCAGGCAATAAAGGATCTGGCCAATTTCCTACGTATTTAACGGGATAATAGGGTTTAGAACTAGGGACATATCCTACAACTCTCCAGGATATATTGGATTTAGCGATTTTTGTATTATCTTGAGTATTAATAAGATCTGAAAGCGTTAAAGATACGTTGGTAAGTGCTTTTGAGCCTGTTTGTATAATAATTTGAAAAGACTCATATTCATTACGGGCAGCTGATAAGGATGCGGATGGTGTAAATTGCGGTTTTAGCAAGGTACGGCCATCTTCGAAAACTCTATCTAAACTAGATGCAGTAAAGATTTTTGTCTGACCGTTAGTAATCGTCTCGGCTTGAATCTTTAATAAATTCTTAGCTAGAGGGCTTCGTTGATCTTTTGTGACAACAGGGATGAATTTATGGATCTTTTTTAATAGAATTGTCCCGGCAATAGCTCCCCCGCAGATAATGATAGCTATGATAAATAATTTATTTTTAAACATTATTTTTCCTTTTTATAAGATTTATCCAAACAGCAAAAGTAAAGACAGAAGAGGCGCGTGCGATGCCATAGATGATAAAAAGCATAAATAAAATTAAGAAATTATTCCATTGATGACGATGGGATAATGTTTTTATGGTCATTAGTAAAGGAATAGCTAATAGCCCCAGTATTGAAAACAAAAATAAAGAATTGGAACCGTTAACGGCCCAGAAGAGAGCACCTGAAAGAATTCCTAAAATAGAAATTAGAGTAATAATCCCAAAGCTAAGAGCGTTGTTGACTTCAATTCTAGGAAAATTCTTAAAGGAATTCTGTAGAACACCTTCCCCTCTCCATTTTTCTTTAAAAAAGAACTGTTTAATTGTTTTAGGATTTCCTAAATGTTGAACAGTGATTTGTGGTTCAGAGTAAACGATTTTACCTTTTTTTCGTGCACGGTAGCAAATATCAACATCTTCTGAAGTAATGAGGTCTTCATTAAATCCGTTTAAATCACGAAACAGATCTCTTTTAATAAATAAATTACTGCTGGGCAGCCAATCTATAGGGCCCTTTTGATTGAGGCGATGAGTTGTACAAATATCCCAAACTTTTTCAATCCATAAGGGTTTTTGAGGTAATGAATACCATGCTCCTACTATTCCTATTTGTTTTGATTCCAAAACAGAAGCAGCAGTATTTAACCAGTTTGTTGGAACAATACAGTCAGAATCAAGAAAAGCAAAGATCTCACCTTTAGCGTGACGGGTTCCCCAGTTTCTAACTGCTGAAATATTACAATTCTCTATAATTAAGCTTTTAATGGGGTAATTTTTAATGATTTCATTTGTTTTATCAACTGACCCATTATCAACGACAATAATTTCATAGGACTCTTCGGGGTAATGAAGTAAATTCAAAGAATTTAGACATAAATGAATATATTTCTCAGAATTTTTTGTTGGAATAACTATGGATATAAAAGGAAGAGGAATCATTTATAAACAATCTCTCTATAAATCTTCTGATACTGACTATACATGGCTTCTGCGCTGTATGAATTTCTTACCTTTTTTTCACCTTCTTGAGCTAATTGCAAACGTTTAGAAGGATCGTCTAAAAGGAATGAAATTTTTTCTGCTAAAAGATTCCAATCCCCTGGTTTAATAAGAAGTCCATTGATTTGATCCTCAATAACTTGAGAAACAGCTCCCACATCAGTAGCAATAACCGCAACACTACAGGCCATGGCTTCTAAGATAGTTAACGGAAGCCCTTCTGTGTAAGAAGAATTTATCAGAATATTACAGATATTATAAATTGGGGGCATATCCTTTCTTATTCCAGTAAAAATAATTCTAGAATTTAATTTAAGGTCATTGATATGTTTCTCTATATCATTTCTCAATGGCCCATCCCCTATAATTAAACATTTCATATTTGGATAAGACATTGCTATCTTATTAAAAGCTTTAATGAGGATTGAATGTCCTTTTTCAGGAGATAAACGACCAACAATAGCTATAACAAGATCGTTTGATTGAATTCCAAGACTTTCTTTTAAATATGCATCAGGATTTGTTTTAAAGTAATCGTTGAGATTAATTCCGTTAGAAATAACTGCCAAACGTTCTTTTGCGTATCTTTTATGAAGAAGAGCATTGTAATTGGATTGGGAAACACAGATAAGTTTATTCGTAAATCTTAAAATTATTCCATCTAAGAATTCATACCAACGTAATTTTGTATCTATATTGGCCCAACCATGAATGGTCGATACCCATTTAATGGGGCTTAAAAGAGTAACCCAAAATCCTATAAAATTGGCCTTATAATTATGAGTATGAATAATTTTAATTTGATTTTTTTTCACAAAATTTAAAACTTCTCTTACTGTAGAGAAATTAAAACGACCTTGGGCTTCAAATATTATGGTGTTTAATTCTTTTTTCTTGGATTCATCTATGATTTCTAAATGAGAATTATATTGATTATTAATTGCTCCTATAATTTGTCCAGAATTTTTATTACAAGCAGCTAGAGTTAAAATAACCTGTTCAGCCCCAAAAAAACCTCCACTACTGATTAAATGAAGTGTTTTAATTTGGAAAAGTTGGGTGTATTTCTGAAGCATTATTTCCATGGAGAAATTCTCTTTGACAAACAAAAGGCTATTATTACCCATGACCTGACGCTTAGCTTTATCGTTAATCAATTCTATTAAAGCCGATGACAATTCGAAAGAATTCTCCTTAGAAACTAAAAGACCATTATATCCGTTTCGTATGAGTTCTGGATTTCCTCCAACATTGGTGGCAATAACAGGTTTACCAAAAGTCATATATTCTAAAATTGCATTGGACATCCCTTCACTTAATGATGTTAAAACACAAATATCAGCTAAGGGTAATAACTGTGCAATATCACTGCGTGCACCTAAGAATAGAATTTGAGAGTTTATTTCTAGTTTCTGGCTAAGTTTTTGAAGTTCTCCGTTTAATTCATCTTTACCAATAAGAATAAGTTTTGCCGTAGGACAATTTTTGATGACTTCTGCAAAGGCTTCAATGAGATAGCGATGCCCTTTAACAGGACGTAAATTAGCTACATGCATAATCACAGTGTCTTCTGGCAGCAGCCCTAATTCTGATTTCGTTATAGGAGTCTTGATGTTATTTGAGGAAAATTCAACACCATTAAAGATAACTTCAATTTTCTCAGCAGGAACACTTTCTGTATCCATCACCATTTGCTTAATGGAAGAGGTCACTGTAATAATTTTGTTGACCCAAGTGTTAATTAATTTGTAAGTCATGACATGGGAACAGTTGCGCCAAAATCCCATATCTCTTCTATTAGAAGCAATGAATGGAACACCGGCAAGATGACCCCAAAAAGTTCCCCAAATATCAGATCCAAAATGATAGGTTACAACGGCATGGATAGAATTCTTACGTAAAAAATAAAAGAATTGAATTCCTTGAAGAAATCCAGATAGTCCATAGATACGAATAACCTGAAATGTTTTTAATTGGCAGCCAATGGATTCAATTAAGGATCTGGATGTCTCCCCTTGAGCTTCGAGACTGGCTACAAAAACATTGTATTGATCTTTAGGCAGACGTTTGGCAAGTTCAAAAATTTGTTTTTCTGCTCCACCTGAAATATCACCTAAACAATCTGTTAAAAGGACGATGTTAATTTTAGAGGAAGAGTCAAAGGTCATAATAGCGGATTTTCTTTTTCTTTGGTTGAGGCACAACAGATATTGTTGTTGGTTCTTTTTTGTCTTCTTTGACCGCAACTAAGGTGTCAGGTGTTTCATGCATAATAATCATGCGGCCTGCTAGACCTGCAAAAATCCATAAGTATGCACTTAGTTCAAAATAGGACCAGCGGTCTCCAAAGAAGTTATTAAGAATTACGACAATCATGCAGGCCATAAGTCCAAGCCCCATGCCTTTAGCCAGGTCGTCCTCCTCTCCCTTTTTATATAAAATGTATCCCATTCGTATAAAACAAAAAATAATAATAAGAAAGATGAGAATTCCTATTAACCCCTGTTCAACAAGAAGTTTAACGTAAATATTGTGAGTATCTCCTAAATCTAGACCTAAATAACGGAAAACTCCATAACCGATTCCTGTTAGAGGTTCTTTTTGGAATAACTCAAAGGCTTGCTTCCAAATATCGATACGACGTTTAGAAGATTCATCTAATTGGCCGTATTCATTTTTGGTTCCCTTGATGCGTTCAACAGCTTTTTCCGGTAAAACTGTTTGCCATAAAAGAGCAATAAGGATTAATGGAAAAAGTAATTTTTTGTTTTTAAAAAGGAATAGAAAAGCCATGCCTACGAATGTTCCCAGGTAAGCGCCGCGGGAATAAAGAAAAACAATACAAAAAATGTTTATGTAGATTATGACTAAGAGTGACCATTTGACCCATTTGTTTGATTTTAAAAAAAAGAAAATGGCTATGATAATAAGGGTGTATTCATTAAAAAAAGCTGCCACTTCATTGGGGCCTAAGAATTGAAATGTTCCAGTAATTTTTTCTCGAGACAAAAGTGAGGAATAATCGTGAATTTGAGCTACAGTATAATATTGCATGAGAAAGATGGCTACTAGCATAGCGATCAGAATGCGTATAATCCATACTCGATTAGTAATTTGGTTTATGGTGATAAGGAAGAGTAAAGGCATTAAACAAAAGTTCTTACAATCTTTGACCCTTTCATCGGATAGGGAAAATGAAAATGTACCGTTAAGATAATTACTACCAATAAATAAACTAAGGAGGGTGTAAATGACCATTACAACGATCATGATATTTAAAGCAGAAGGTGCAAAGAACTGTCTTTTTTGCATAGCAGCTGATAAAAACCAACTGATCAGTGCTGAGGCAATTAAAAGATCAATTATTTGATTTCCACCAGGAAACTCCTGGATTTTATCTACGATATTTCGTAGCGGAATGAGAAAAGTCACCAATAAAAGCGCCCATTGTCCACGGCCTATAATCCCTAGAAAAATAGTCACAAGACATACGAGATAAATCGATAAAGGAGCTAAATGTTTGATACTAGACAAAATACCCATAGAATTACCCTAATTTTATTATTTTTGCAGGAATGCCGGCAACTGTGGATCCATCAGGAACATCATTAAGAACCACAGAATTAGCCCCGATTTTTACATTGTTTCCTATTTTAATATTTCCTAATATTTTAGCTCCTACCCCAACATAAACATTATTACCTAATACTGGAGCTCCTTTATGGCCTCCACCTCTAGTTCCTAGTATGACTCCTGGTCCAATAGAACAATTTTCTCCTATTTGAACATCACTATGTAAGATGATTCCACCAAAATGTCCTACATAAAATCCTTTACCAATTTGTGCACTGGCAGGTAAGGAAATACTTGTCAAGATTTCAATGAGTTTAAATAATAAAAATGCGATGAGTTTAAAAATTAAAGAAAAAATAGGAATTCTAAATTTTCTTATCTCACGTCCAAAACGATAAACAGCGATAGCCCAAAGACCTTGTTCAAACAAGGTGTACACACTTTTCTCTAGTTTAGTATAACGTTGAATATCAGCTTTAAGATTATTAAACACTGGAAGCTCCTTTTAAGCTAAAGCGTAAATCTTTTTCATTTCTTGGGAAAAATTGTCCCAGCTAAAACGTTTTGCCCTTTCAAAACCTTTTTGGATAAGTTTTGTTCTAAGGTTATTATCGTAACAAATAGAATCAATAGCAGAAGCTAATTCTTGTGCATTATTAGGGTCTACTAAGATGGCCGAGTCCCCTGCTACTTCAGGACAGGAAGAAATATTAGATGTAATGACCGGTGCCCCACATTGCATGGCTTCTAAAATAGGCAATCCAAAACCTTCATAAAGTGAAGGAAATAGAAAACAATGGCATCCATTAAAAAGAGCAACAATTTCTTTATCTTTTAAAGAATCTAATATAAGAATTCTTTTTTCAACACCTAAATCTTTGGCTAACTGCTGATATTTATCTATTTCCATGTTGCAGCTTAAGACTAAAAGAAAATCTTTGTTAGCTTTGCTGGCAGCAAAGCCGCGGATAATCCCATCAATATTTTTACGAGGCACAGAACCAATGGACAAAAGAAACGGTTCATTGATTTCATGCTTAGTCCTTACAGCTTCTACTTGTTCCTTATTAACAGGGCGAAATCTATCATCGGCTCCTAAGTAAACAACCTTAATTTTTTTTTCATCCATATTGAAATGTTTTAAAAGATCTATTTTAGTGCATTCTGAAACAACAACACAAACATCCAGATTGTTTAAAGTTTTACGGTAATGTTCAATATTTTGGGACCAAAACTGGTCTTTGATGGTTAGTGTTCTTAAATCATGAACGGTTAAGATTTTAAAAACATTTTTTACTGGCGGGATTGTGTAGCCGTTAGGGCGGTGAAAAACATTAATTTTATTAGTCTTTAGAAATAAAGGTAAAGTAATATTATCAACAACCCATTGCCGTCCAGCGAATTCTTGATCAGGAACCCTAATCACTGTTTTATGGAAGTTATTTCCTTGTGGTCCTGGCATATCTTGGCTTTTTCGTGTCAGAGAATAATACGTTAAGTTGTATTGATTATCTTTATCTAATTTATACATGCCATAGACCAAACCTTCTGTATAGGTCATAAGACCTGAGCGGCGATGATGGTTTAATACCTGGGATTCTATACAAATCTTCATTAGTTTATTTTCTTCCTGTCGTTAATTTAAACCAGCATACACAGAAAAAACCGTAAGGTTTAATAATTTTTAAAAATCTACTAAGGACACTGTCATATTTGTGAACGAACAGCTTTCCTACTAATGGATAGTGGCTTAGGACTTGAATAAGATTTTTGAAAGAATCGGAGTATAACCCCTTTTTATAATAGGCTTTGCTGAGTGAGTATTGCTTTTCTGCTAGCCGTTTAATTATAAGATGAGTAGGTATATTCTCGTATTGGGTAAGAATTTTTTTGTAAATCTTTGTTAATCCTTCATAAACCTTGATTGGATTTGCTGTGATTTGAGTTCCATGCCGGTAATAATAGGCTAGAGTTTTTCCTTCAATCTCATAGAGATCATAAAATTGGGATATGCGCAGCCACATATCAATATCTTCCATAGGAGGCAAATCTTTATCAAAAGTCCCTACTTTATCAAAACATTCACGCCTTGTTAATACTGTAGAAGTTGGCAGGTCACCCCATATTTCTAATAATTCTTTAAAATTCTTTCCTGAAGCACCGTTAGGCTTCATACCGATGGTTTCCCCTTTTTCATTAATAATCGGCATGCGAGAATAAACAATCCCTATATTCTTATGAGTATTAAGGATTTTTACTTGTTCGGTTAGTTTTTCAGGAGCCCACCAATCATCAGAGTCTAAAAAAGCGATGTATTCTCCTTTAGATTCTTGAATGCCGCGGTTGCGTGCTTCGGAAATTCCTTGATTGTCTTGGAAAATGTATTTGATTTTGGTTTGGTAGGTTTGCAGAATTTGTTGAGTATCGTCTTTGGATCCATCATCAATAACGATTATTTCATAATCCGTGAACGTTTGAGCCAAGACGCTATCAATAGCTCTTGCGATAAGATGCATACGGTTATATGTAGGAATAATAACGCTGACTTTAGGCATTAACGAGTAACCTTTTTAATTTCTCTATATTTTTGAATCATTCCAAGCTTACGAAAAAAACTTCGCCATGCATCGTACCAGGCTACTTGATTGAAGATAGCTGCACATAATCGAAGAGTATCAATCATAATACCGCGCAATAGCCACCTGGGAATTCCCCAATAAGAAATAAATTGATTCTTTTGATGTTTTATTTCTTCATAGGCTGCATAACGCCCTAAAGCTATATTCCAAGAGGCCACATGGTTTAGTTTTAAGCGTTTTAGATCAAGCGGATGCCAAACTAGCGCTTCACCGCAATAGTATAAAGACTTGCCTTTAGTAATAATCCTTTTTATAAAATCAGTATCTTCCCCACCATTAGTCGTTCCTGGTCCTAAATTAGGATTAAATAAACCACAATCCGTAAATATTTTATTTTTAAAGGCAAAGTTAGCCCCAATAAAAGGGTAATGTTGTTGATCTAATTGGAAGGTTTGATCGCCATAATCATAAATAACGACTGATCCAGATAGTTTGACTGCATTATTTTTAACCCATAAAGGTGTTTTATCTGGATAAATAGGAAGAACCCTTCCTCCAACGGCATCGCAATCGTATTTTTTAAAACATTCATAAATATGTGATATCCATTGTTCATCGATAATGACATCATCATCAGTGAATACCAGGATATCTCCCTTTGCCTCACGAATAGCCATGTTTAAGGATAAGGACTTCCCCTTTTGACTTTGAAATAAATATTTGAGTTGGCCTTTAAAAGTATTAGAGAATGATTCGATAACAGTTTTAGTTGAATCTGTTGAACGATTATCAATCACGATAATTTCAAACTCAAAGTCTTGGTCTCTTTTTTGTTTTAACAGACTTTCCAATACTGTTTTTAAACTTTCGGCTCTGTTATAAGTGCAAATAATCACACTAATTGAAGTTTTCATATTTTTTGTTTTGTGTTGTTGTAATAAATATGGCGAATTTCTTTTGCTTTTCCGATATTAATAAATAAATTAATCCATATTCTAAGAAAGTTTCGTGTGTTTAATATATTTAAAACAAGTTGTAGAGTTTGTTTTAGAATTTGACCAATTAAATATCTAGGAACACCTGCTATGTAGATAAGATTCGTTGGTATCTTTCCTTGTTCATCAATGACTGTTCGGTATTTTCCCAATTCAAAATACCATCTTGCAATGTATTTAAGCGACATGCGGCTACTGTCAACTGGATGACGGATGATGGCATTTCCACAGTAATACAATTTTTTTCCAGCTTTTAAAAATCTGTTTGTAATTTCAGTATCTTCCCCTAACTTCCCCTTTCCAGGACCGATATCAGTACGAAACAAACCAGACTCTTCGAAAAGATTTTTCTTGAAAGAAAAATTAGCACCTAAAAATTCGTACATCGGTTTAACATAAGGTTTAAGTGATTCGCCATAGTCATAATAAACGATTGGACCAACCAATAAATCAGCATTATCTATAATCCATTGCGCCGTACCTGGAGGGTACACGGGAAGGATTCTTCCTCCCAAGCCATCACAATCATAACGTTTAAAACATTCAACGATATTTATTAACCAATCAGGATCAGCAATAACATCATCATCTGTAAAAACAACAATATCGCCTTGCGCAGATTGAATAGCTGAATTTAAGGCATAGGATTTTCCCTGTTTTGATTCAAACAGATATTTAATATCTTCATTAAATCTTGGTTTAAAAGATTCCGCCACAGTCTTTGTTGCGTCTGTTGAATTATTGTCGGCAACGATAATCTCAAAAGTAAACGAGGTGTTACGTTCTTGTTTGATTAAGCTTGCAAGAATCTTCTTTAAATGTTCACATCGGTTGTAGGTTGCAATGATAATGCTTATTTTCATATTTATTATTTAAGGTGTGGAATGCCAAATGTATTTAAAGCATCCGCAATATTCTTGTTGATTTCAAATTTATTAGTTACAGTTTTTATTGAATCGTTAGACATTTTCTTCTTTTCATCTACAGTTAAATGTAGTGCTTTTCGCAAGCCTTCTAATACCCCTTCTGTGTTTTTATCAATGATAAATCCTGTGGTATTATTTTCTATGACTTCATTGGATCCTGTGCAATTAGTGGATATACAAATAAGGCCTGTTGCCATGGCTTCCAACAGCGCAAGGCTTAAGCCTTCATTGTCACTCGACAGGATATAAATATCGCTCATCTGTAAGTAGTCGGGCACATTATTAACGTGGCCTAAGAATAAGATACGTTCTTTGCTTTTCTTTCGATTAGCCAGATTTTTTAATTCATTTTCTAAAGGTCCACTGCCAATCATTAATAAATGTAAATTATTGGATGTTTCATAAAGACGATCAAAGGCGTCAATTGTCCTATCTAAACATTTCACTTTAGCAAAGCGCGCAGTCACAATAATTACAAGATCTGAAAGGCTAATGCCCATTGACTGGCGCATTTGACTACGTTTTTGTAGTAGTGGTAAGTAAGAAGCCGTGTCAATTCCATGGTATTGAACCTTAATTTTATTAGATGGATAATCCCAAAGAGTAATTAAATTCCTTTGTATTTCTTGGCTTACAACCAGTATTTTTCTTGAATAATAAGCTCTCATTCGTTGAGAGAGCTTATAAAAATATAACCAAAGGCTTAGATGGGGTATCAAATCAAAATATTTATTTTTTGTCTTTTGTGGCGCTTCAGAAACTCCTAGATTTTCATGCATATAGGCGTTGTTTTTAGTTACAAAGAAGCCTGCTAAAACATGAGGCAAAATAAAATCAAAAAACCATCCTTGAAGAAAGATAATAGTTGATGGTTTGAGTTTTTTTAAGAAATTAAACATATTAAGGAATTTTCTAATATCACCTCCTTCATAAATATTAAAAGGAAACTCAGTAAGAATAACGGATAAGCCAAGGTCAGACAATCGTTGAGAATAAACATCCTTAAATCCTTTGGTAATAACTAGGGTGACTTTGCATTGGCTGTAATCTATTTTTTTTAACCAATCAAGTACAAGTTTCTCAAGCCCTCCCCAATCTTTGGCGGAAGGATGCATTTGACGGAGAAAAACAATATGTTTATTAGAAGACGCGTTCATTATTTTTGTTTTTGGGAGCCATGAATCATTTTGTTGAGCTCTTTACTGGTTTGAGTAAAACTCATTTGTCTTTTTTGATAATTTTCTAACAGGGATTGAATTTGATCCTTATGTTTTAACTTAATAAGCCAACGGTTCAGCATATTAGGTTGGTTATATTTTTTGAGCATAAAGTTTCGTAAAAGCCAATTGACCTCATCGCTATTTTTAAAACCATGTTTTAATTTAAATAAAAATTCAATGATCTTAATTTCATCAAACCGTGAGCACCACAATGAATTAGGATGAAAACGGTAGTAATAAAAAGGCTCTTCAATGTGGTGCATGGCAAAATGTTTAGACACCCTAACCCAATAATCGTAGTCTTCAATGAGTTCTGTATCTGGATCATACTCCCCTACTGTTTTTAAAACCTTTCTTGTGTATAAAAAACAAGCCCGTATGCAATTATGAATTCTTAGTTTTTCATAGTTATCTAATCGGACTATTTCAGAGTTATTGATATTGTCATCTTTTAAAGTGTAAATATCGGTGTAGACAAATTCACAATGGTATTCTTTTAAAGCGTTAACCATTTTCTCAATAGCTGTAGGGGTATAAAAATTATCATCCGATGTCCATGTTAAATAATCTCCTGTAGCTTTGGTAAAACCAATATTTAATGACTTAGGCAATCTTTGATTTTGTTCATTTCGAAAGTAAAAAACTCTAGAATCTTTATACGATTGAACAATGGTGGGTGTCTCATCTTTCGAGCAATCATCGATCACAATAAGCTCAAAACTGGTATGTGTTTGATTCAGACAGCTTTCAATGGATTGACGGATATATTTAGCGCCATTATAGGTTGGCAAAATAATGCTGACTTTGGATTCTTGAGAATTATTTATCATCTTTTTTATTCTTTGTTTCTCGTGTTGTTTTTAATTTCTCTTGTAATCGTAAGGCAAATTCAGCTTTGATTGATACAAATGAATGCTTGATCATAGCTATGGCTAATGCAGGGTCTCTCCAATTAATATCAATAATTGTTTTAGGCACAAAGAAATTTTTAAACAATGCGGGTATATGGCCTCTGTCTTTGATACAATAAACTAATTCTGTAGGAAAAAGATGACGCAGCATTCTTCCATTCTCATTATTGTTGTTGAATGAAGGCAATGTCTCATCAAAAGCCAAGCAATAGAATACAAATGGTAAATCGATGCCTAGTTTATACGCAAAAGTAGTGGATGCCCCAAATCGTGGATTAATTTCTAATAATTTAAATTTTTCATCTTTTTCTTTTATAAAATCAATACTAATGGCTCCTGTCCAATTAAGTTGTTTTATTATTTGTTTGATCAATGCTGAAAAATGAGGATTTGTATATATATAAGCTACAGCTGCGGCGCCTTTTGAATGTTTATAGGCAACTAGCTGCGTGTGTTGGGCTAAGATTTCTCCTTCTTTACAAACGGCAAAAAAACAGACCACATCTCCATATACAAATTCTTGAATCACGGGCCATTCAGTCTGTCCCATTAAATTTCTATAAAAACTGATTAACCATTCTTTTTTTTGAAAATATACGTTTCCTTCATCGGCTGTTCCTTTTGCAAATTTAGCTAAACAGGGGTAGCTTAATTGATCTGCTATGAATTTTACATCTTCTAATGTAGAAGGGAAAAATGTTAGTGGAATAGGGAATCCGTATTTTTGGCAGTAACGGTATGTTTTATTTTTGTTCCTAGCCACATCAATAGTTTCTTTGTCTGTTAGAACGATATGTGTATATTTTAAGATTTGTTCTCGAATTTCTGAGAAATACTCAATCCCGTAATCACTAGTAGGAATCAAGAGATCGATATGTTCTTTTTTTAAGATATCTAGAATAAAATTTATATAATTTTTTTTATCCTCTTCATTAGGACATACAAAATGTTTGGTACAATATTTTGAAGAAAAACAAACCGCATTGGGATTAGGATCAGCTAAGAATATTTCATGCCCCCGTTTTCCTAGGCTTTCCATAATCACTCTTGTCGAATTAGAGCGTGTTGTGGTTAGTAGTATTCTTCTTTTCATAATGTTTTAGGGAATTTTCCTCTAAGTCGTCCTATAAATTCATTCTTCATTTCAATAAAAGTATTCCTTACCATAGCTCCAACTAGCCCTATATCATTCCAATTAATATCAATAACGGTATTTGGCACAAAGAAATTTCTAAATAATTGAGGTATATGATGTCGATTCTTTACACAATAAACTAATTCTGTTGGAAACAAATTGCGGAGCATTCGGCCTTCTTGGTAATGGGTATTAAATGTTGGTAAAGGTTCTCCAAAGGCTAAAGAATATAATACATAAGGCAAATCAATGCCAAAGCGATAAGGCAAGCAAATGGATCCGCCAAAACGTGGATTAATTTCCATAAGCTTGTATTCTCCTACAGGTTCTTTGATGAAATCTAAATTAATGGGACCTGTCCAGTTAAGCTGTTTAATTAATCGTTTTGAAACCTTTAGAAGCTCAGGATCCGTACTTGAATAGGCTATGGCTGGCGCTGCGGTCGAATGTTTATATTCAATTTTCATCATAAAATAGCTTAAAATTTCTCCTTCATTACAGACAGCAGAAAATCCTGCTACATCCCCCTTTACAAATTCCTGAATCACGGGCCATATGGGGTTTCCAACAAAATGTTTATAGAAACCTAGCAGCCATTCTTTATTCTGAAAGTAGCTATTTCCCTCATTACCCATTGCTTTAGCTAATTTAGCCAGACATGGGTAGCTTAATTGATTTGCCAATTGAGAAACTTCTTCCATCGTTTGTGGAAAATATGTGCGTGGGATAGAAAATTGATGCTGCAGACAAAAACGATAGGTTTGATCTTTATTTCTAGCTAGGGTAATTATATCTTTACTAGCTAATATCATACGTGTGTACTTTTGAACTTCTTCTCTAATTTCTGAGAAATATTCCACATCCAAATCGCTGATGGGAATAAAAAGATCCACATTTTTTTTACGCAAGACATCAAGAATAAAATTAATGTAATCTGTTTTATTTTCTTCATTGGGAGATACGAAGCTTTCTGTGCAATATTTTGAAGAAAATCCTGCTGCAAGCGAGTTTGAATCAATTAAGTAAATTTCATGCCCGCGCTTACCAAGGCTCTCTAAAATAGCTCGGGATGAAGTCCATCTCGCAGTTGTTAATAAAATACGTTTTTTAGGCATAATTATTTCAATTTTTTAAACCAGGTTACTATTCGTTGGCTGGCCTTTCCATCTCCATAAGGATTTTTAGTATGGGCCATGCGTTTATAATGCTTAGGGTTCTTAAGTAATTTTTCAATTTCATTAATAATTTTACTTTTATCAGTACCAACAACGCCAACACAGCCCGCTTTGATGCCTTCTGGACGTTCTGTTGTCTTACGCAGCACCAAGACAGGTTTGCCTAGGCTTGGAGCTTCTTCTTGAAGGCCTCCTGAATCTGTTAAAATAAAGTAAGATTTTTTCATTAAATGAACAAAAGGCAGATATTCCAAAGGTTCAGTTAGAATCACATTATCCATTCTCTGTAGGTGTTCATAAACAGGTTTTCGGATATTTGGGTTTAAATGAACTGGGTATACAAAGCAAACTTTAGATTTATATTTTAGAGCAATATGTTTAATACCCTGACAGATATTAAGGATCGGTTGTCCGATATTTTCTCTTCTGTGTGCTGTGACAACAATGATTTTACGTTTTTCTTTTGTTAGAGCTTCAAGACCAATGTCTTTAAGATTATATTTTTGATTAGCACTGTGTAAGAGCGAGTCAATAACAGTATTTCCAGTAGAGATAATTTTTGATGATGGGAACCCCTCATTTAAAAGATTTTTTTTAGCCCAGGGAGTGTGAGCAAAGAAGACGTTAGCAAAGCTGTCGATGATACGGCGATTTACTTCTTCGGGGTAAGGATTTTCATTATCCCAGGTGCGTAAACCTGCTTCTACGTGAGCTACCTTTACCTTCTTGTAAAAAGCAGCTAAACCAGCAGCCATGGCTGTAGTCGTATCCCCTTGAACAAGAACCCAATGAGTTTTTTCTTTATCTAGAATAGGGCCTATATCCTGCAATACGCGACTTGTGATGTGTTCAAGATTTTGATTAGGCTGCATAATATTTAAATCATAATCGACCTTGATTTTAAAAAGTTTTAATAGAGGATCGATCATTTGCCGATGCTGGCCTGTGATACACACCTTTGTATTAAATTGTTTAGGATTTTTACGAAATTCCCATACTAAAGGCGCCATTTTGATAACTTCAGGACGAGTACCAAACACAAGAAGAATATTTAATTTATTTTTGTTCATATTTTTTCACCGATGGTGATGAGTAAATAGCCTTGATTAAGTGATGAAGGTCTTGCATGATCCTTGATATTAAATAATTTTGCGATAGCTTTATGTAAAAATTTACCTTTAGGTAAAGAATCTAAGAAAACTAAAGAATGTTTTGTGCCTACAGAAAATTCTGTGACTTGAATATTAGGAACAACTCCAAAACAGTGTTTAAGGGTTTTAAAAGCCCTCTCTCCACCCCAAGGCCAAGTATTTGTTTTTTTCATATACCACATACCTAAGCGGTAACAAGTTGAATAAGCATTTGGAACTAAAATAATGACACGTTTTTTGGCTACTCGGAATGTTTCTTTAAGAATTTCTTTGATTTGTTCATCTGTAAAATATTCCAAGACACCGCAGCTGAACACAGTATCAAAGGCATTGTCTTCAAAAGGCAAACGTTTTGTCATATCTCCTTGAATAAAAACAGCTTTTTTATCAATAGCTTGGAAAAGACGTTTACTGAAGCTTAGATTATTCTCCGCCCAATCAAAGAGAGTTGTTTCTTTTCCTCGTAAAGCCAGCATGGCTGAATTTTCACCGCGGCCGCTGCCTAGATCTAAGGTTGTTAAAGAATCTTCTGTATATCTTTGCAGAATTTCATTCCAAGGTAAATATTGCCCTTTTTTTAGATTTTGAGCAATTTTTAAGGAATCAGCATCAGTATCCAAGACCTTAGACCATTCTTCTGGAGTTAGATTCCATGGATCAGACATTTTGTCCTTTGACTAGCAAATAGAGGTCTATAAAGAATTTATTAGCCCAGCTGATTTCTTGTTTATCAAAATATTGTACATTTTTACCGTATCCACCATAGAAACCACCGCTAGGATTTTGAATTTTCTCTAAGTAATTGAGCATTTCCTGAGCTTTTTTAAAATTACCAATTTTATACCAAGCTAACCCCAGCTGGGCCATTCCTGTGGAACAGAGCCACTCTGCCCCTGGGTAGGCTGGAATTGCGCCATCAGATTTTTGAATTCTTAAGGCTTGGGCTAATCCTTTTTCAGCTAACTCTTTCTCTCCCAGTTCGGCTAAAGCTTCCATCATATAGCCGAAGATATGGGATAAGGTTCCTAATTCAGGTTTAAATTCAGTCAAATCATTTTTGCTTTTATAAAAATTAAGGCTTTTTTGAGCAGTTTGAGTATAGAGAGGAATATTTAATTTCTTGCCGCTTTCTAATAAAGGAGCAATGCAGAATAAATTACAATATTTAGAAAGCTTTCCTCCATCAGGCAGATTCCACATATCATCAGAAGGTGTGTGGATTTCTCCATTTTGATCAATTTGAGTCAGCATATAGTCGCAGGCCTTGATAAGGGCTGGTTTTACTTCCGGCATATCATTAAGCACGGTCAAGAATCCGCGAATGACCTGGGCGGTATCAAAGGTGTAGGAGGTTTCAATACCTGGGGCTGCAAAAGAGCCGTCCTTTTTTTGAATACTTACTTCCCATCGTGTTAATTCATAGGCAAGATTTTTTTCACCAGCATTATATAATGATGTGATTAAGTATCCCGTTACCTCGGGTGTTACGTTTTTAGTTTTATGATGGACGATAATTCCGCTATTGGAAATCCTATGCTTTTTAACCCATTTCACAGCGCTCTGTAAAGAGGTTCTTCTTTTAGCACCACCAAAAGTCTTCACTAATTTATTTAACATTCTTATTTTTCTTTCGTTTTATCTATAGAAACATAAGCCATTTCTATTAATTGTTGTACTTTTAATCCATCTTCATTACATATTTTTAAATTAGAATTTCCCATTATTGCATCAACAAAATGATTAATTTGTAAATCAAAGGCCCCCTTGATATCACGTTGATTGTTGATGCGTTTCCAGTTATTCCATGCTTTTAGTTTATAAGAAGTTCCTTGAGAATCTAAAAGAAGAGTTCCATTTTCAGCGTATATTTCTAAATAATTTTGCGCAGGAATAGGCAAGCTCCAACTTAAATCAATAGTTCCTTTAATTCCTTGGGTATGAAGGCAGATCAGTTGAGCTGTATCTTCAACATCAATATCTTGAAATTTACTAACCTTGGCTGAAATGCCTTCAATTTCTCCGAATAAATAGCGAGCTAAATCTAATGCGTGAGGTCCGTTATCCATGATAACACCGCCTCCAGAAATTGCTTTGTTGGCGTACCAAGTTCCAGCCATATCAATTTGTCCTCCAAACATTAAACGGAAATTAAGAATGCGTCCTAATACTCCTTGTTGAAGCACTTCTTTGGCGGCAGAAACCTCATCAAAGAAACGAAATTTATGAGCTGGTAATAGAAGTAGTTTCTTTTCTTGAGCTTTAATGAGCATTTGTTCAGCTTCCTTGACTGAGATAGCTAAGGGCTTCTCACAGAGAATATGAATACCAGCTTCTAATAAATCAAAAACTATTTCTTTGTGTGTTGAAGGAATTGAACAAACACTGACTCCATCAAGTTTTTCTTTAGCAATCATTTCTTGATATGATTTATAAGTTTTGGCATTGACCTCTCGGGCAAATGTATCAGCTTTATCAAAATCTGAATCAGCAAAAGCTACCATTTGAGCGTTAGGGTTTCGGCGGTAAGCACTCCAATGCCAACGCCCCATTTGTCCACAACCAATAATGCCAATACGTATTTTTTTCTTAGTAGTATGGATAGTAGCTGTCGTTTCTTGAATAGTGGGTTCAATTTTTAGAGAAGTTTTTACTACGAGGGTGCCACTTAGATTCTCAATGCTTGCTCTAATGGTTTTAGCTACCCGTTCTATGTGTGCTTTACTCATAGATTCATCTAGAGGAATACAAACAAGGTGTTTTAAGGTTTCTTCTGCTATAGGACAGAGCCCTTCTTTATACTCATAAGATTTACTGGTGACCTTAGAATTAAATGGAGATTGTGATGTCCCAAAAGTCTTTTTAGCTGTCAGTGATTCGCTGCATAAATAAATGGGTTTACCGGTATAGCCTGCCCCCACCCAAATCCGTTCTTTGAGCATTTCTTTGGCAAAATGATCAGCATCTAAATGGGGTAGAAATAGTGGATAAAGCCAGTAGGATGATTTACAGCCTTTGGTGACAGGCGCAGTTCTTACAGCAGGGATATCAGAAATTAATTGAGTCAAATAATCACCTAATTCATTGCGTTTAGTTATGACGTCTTTAACTTTCTTTAATTGAGCTAATCCAACAGCTGCCGTCAGTTCGTTCATACGATAATTGGGAGCTAAAAATAAATAGGCTCGTGATCCCCATCCTTTACGGGCGTAACCTTTGTCTACGAATAATTTCATGCGTTCATAATAATTCTTATTGGATGTGATTGTCATTCCACCATCACCAGTGGTCATGTGTTTGGACTGTTGAAAACTAAAACAACCGATATCACCAATAGTCCCTACAAATCGTCCTTTATATTCTGTCATATGACATTGGGAACAATCTTCAATTAGTGGAATGTTGTGTTTTTTAGCAATGGCAAGCATAGCATCCATGTCACAAGGATTTCCGAATAAATGAACGACAATGATCGCTTTGGTGCGGTCGGTAATTTTTCGTTCAACATCCGTAGCATCCATGTTATATGTCGCATCAATATCAGCAAAGACAGGGATACATTGCTGGTAAAGAATTGGAATGATTGTACCTAAATCAGTGATTGGTGCTGTGATAATCTCATCTCCTGGAGTAAGGTCTAAGGCTCCTATTGCAGTATGAATGGCAGCTGTCCCAGATGTTGAAGCCACAGCGTAAGACGTTCCATAAACGCGCGCGAATTCACTTTCAAAGGCTGGAACCATTTTACCATCAATGCCAAACAGGTTTTGGGAAAGTAAGGCTTGGTGAAGATTTTTTAGTTCTTCAGCATCAAAAAGTCTTCTTCCTTGAAATTTTTTAGCTGGTGACATTAAAAAATTAAAAATAAAGTTTAATCCAATCTCTTTAATGATTTTACGTAGTTTTCCAACAATACTACTCACAATGTTCTCCTTTTTGTTTGGTTCTTAATTATTCTTTATTGTCTTGTTGCCAGACAACAGTATTTTTAATTTACGAAAAATAATTGTTGGACTTAAGAGTTTCCAGATCAGGCTGTTTAATTTACAGCGTTGGGCATTCTTTTGATCTCCGCCATCTTGATACCAGTTGGCTGCGATATCATAATGGTACGCCATTGTGCTCGAACCGGCATAAAATAAGATATCTTTAAGATTCTTACGAAGAATATATTCATAGCCTTTTGCAGCACGAATGGAATTTCTTGATATGGAATCAGCGCAGGTATAGTCATAAATAAAAGTTGGCGCAGGTTCAAAAGAAAATGGATATAATTTTGCTAGACGAATAGAGGTATCCCATTCTTGATAAGCAATCACTTTTTCATCTAAATAACCAATTTTCTTTAAAGCTTCTTTTTTTACTAATAAGGACTGAAACATAGGTCCTTCACGGGTCAATATTTTCTTATAAATCCATCCACTCCATGCTGGCAAATAATAAATTTCTAAAGGTTTATCCTTATGTTGAATATAGGCTTGAGAATGCACCACGGAACTATTATCTTTCTGAGCAAGTTTCATTCTTAATTCTAAACTTTCAGGTAACCATTGGTCATCTGAATCTAAAAATGAAATCCATTCTCCTTTAGCTGCTTTAATCCCGGTATTACGGGCAGCTTGGGCTCCTCTATTAATATCATGGCGGATATATCGAATACGGGTATCCTTCTGTATGCATTGTTGGATTTGTTCCTGGGTATTATCCTTAGACCCGTCATCCACTACAATCACCTCCCAATCTTGGAAAGTTTGGGTTTGAATGCTCTTAAGCGCCTCTGCGATTTTCTTGGCCCTGTTATATGTAGGAATAATAATACTTATAATCATAATCATAAATATGGTTTATGAATCAATTTTTATAAAATATAACCGCAAACAACGGTGCGTGATTTTTAAGATTTCTTTTAAGTTAAAATTGGATTTACCACGGGCAAGGAGAGAGCGAAAAACATTTGCCCGCAGCAAACGCATGACTGGTGAAGAAGTTGAAAGCAAGTGAATATTATCAAAGAACTCCAAATAATTAAAAATAGGAGCGTTGTGATTAAAAGCTGGAATCATAATATCTCTGACAATCGAGTATTCTTCCTTTGAGAAAGGTGTTTGGTTTGTAAGCTTGGCCAATTCGTGAAGATCGCTGATCACTTGTGGAACTAATTTTCGGTAGCACATAATGGCCATGCGCTGAAGCAGGGCTTGGCGCGTATTATGATCTAAAAAGTATCCTGGTGGAAGATACTCAGCTAGAGGAATTTCCGTATAAAGTTTTTGGAAGAATTTTCGGCCATATTCAGACCATTTATTATTAATTTTTTTCACAGCAAAACGATCTTTTACAGGTCCTCGATGTCCTTCATGCTGTCGATAATGAAAGGTCGGGCCTCCAGATACTTGGATTCCTTTAAAGCGGCGGGCAATACGAATGGCCATTTCATAATCTTGAGATCGTAAAAGTTCCGGATCAAAATTACCAACTTCTTTGTAACAAGAAGTGCGTGTAAAAAGAGCAGCGCCACCCAAGAAATTGAATTCCAATAAAGGAATAAGAAAGCCTCTTTCTTGAAGGTTTGGAATTTTTAATTCTCTTAGAATAGGGCCAAGTTGGTGGTCTTTCCCGTTTGCAGTATAGAAAAACGAGCTATAACTAAAATCATATTCCGGGTGATTTTCTAAGGGTTCGACAAGTCGCTCAAGTGCATCTGGTAATGCCACATCATCGTCATCAAAAATCCAAATATAATCTCTAGTCTCTTCATCTAAACCACGGTTGATAGCTCCTGGTTTTCCTAACTGGTTGCTTTCTAGATATTTTATTCTTTTCATATAAGGTTCAAGTATATTCAGAGTATTATCAGTGGACCCATCATTGACGACAATGATTTCAGACGCAGGTAGTGTTTGATTTAAGATGCTGTCTAGGCATGATTTTAAATATTGTGCTCGATTGAATGTTGGAATAAGAACAGTAATCTTACTATGCATTAGTTTTTTCCTGTTTAACCGCTGTTTCAATGATTGTTATCAAACGTGAAATGCTCTTTTCAAGCGTGTAATTGGAAAGCACCTTTGCTTGGGCTGCAACTCCCATTCTAGCGGCTAATGCCGAGTCTTGTGCGACTGCAATCATTCGATCAGCCATTAATTCAATATCACCTTCGTTAACCAAATATCCTGTTATACCATCTTCCACTACATCCGGAATACCGGCATGATAGGTAGATATAACCGGTAAACCAGCCCCACCTGCTTCAAGAATGCCTACTGGTGTACCTTCAGAATCTCCAGAAATAGCAGTCATGGAATGCTGCACAAAGGCTCTAACCTGCCGCATCCATTGAGCAATTTTGCTCCGGTGTCTGTGTTCCTAGAAATTGAACGGCATTCTCCAGTTTTAAAGCTTTTGTCATGGTTTTACAAGCATCCAGTAAAGGGCCATCCCCCGCCATTACAAGTTTAGCTTCAGGTATCTTGGTAGATACTTTCTTAAAGGCTAATAGAGTCAGATGAGGAGCTTTTTTCTCAACAAAGCGTCCCACAGATAAAAATGTGGGCGGAGCCTTTTCAGGGTTTGCTGCAGAGAATAATTGAGCATTCATTCCGCAAGGATTAGTGTGAACTTTATCTGCGGGAGCACCCATGTTGATCAAGACTTGTCGCATATGCGTGGAGACGGAAACAATGGCAGCGGCTATTTTAAACATTTCTAAATACTGGTTGCCAAAATCTTTTAATGTATTTTTTTCATAAGCATCAAATCCATGAAAATGTACAATTAAAGCAATGTTCGCTTTTTGACATACGTTCATTACACGAGCCCCTGTGGGGCCGTATTCAGCTAGAACTAGATCGATTTTATTGCTTATTAAGAATTGTTGTAATATCTTATGTTTTAAAAGATCTTCTGAAAAATTGATCTTAAATAAACGATATAATAAAGAACGCTTGGTTCTTTCCAAGAAACTAGGTTCAGGCACAAGCAAACGACCGTCTGCTTGGCGGGTTGGAAATAATCCGCCGTATAAAAAGGTGACTTTACCAGGCAGTCGATCAATGTGGGCCCGAATAAATGTTTCTGAATAAACGTTATTCTCAGGCACAATAATGCAAATATTTAATTGTCTTTTCGTGATCATGAGTATTTTTTTATTAATAGGTAAAGACTATTTAATGTTCTTAAAGTGCCTTTATTATAAATGTGAATCTTTTCACGGTTGTTTTTATTAAATCCCTTGTAGAAATTTTATTCAATTTATTCTTTTTTATAATGCTAAAGTTTATATTATGTGCTCTTAATTACCCTAACTATAAGCTATTTTGAAAGTCTTAAAAATATCAGCAATTTGTGCATTGATATTACAATGTTCAACAACAAAGGCCATTGCATTCTTGCGAATCTTGTTTTTTTCATCTGTTGATAGTTCGATTGCTGTTTTAAAACCTTTTAAAACACTTAGCGTGTTTTTCTCTACCAAAAAACCATTAATTCCATTTTGAATAATCTCATTAGGTCCTGGGCACTTGGTAGCCACACAAATCAATCCGCAAGCCATGGCTTCAATTAAAGAAATGCCAAAACCTTCGTTATCGCTGGAAAGCAAATAAACATCCCCCATTTTAAGATGGTCAGCAACATTGTCAACGTGGCCTATAAATTTAATTTTATGGTTGCACGGCAATGTCTGCGCTTGCTTTTTAAGATCATTTTCTAATTCTCCACTACCTAAAATGATTAAGCTGGTATTAGGGTATTGATGATGTAAAAGACTAAAAGCTTCGATAGCTCTGTCAATACGCTTCACTTTTGTAAGTCTAGCGGCGGTGATAATAACAGTTTCCTCTTGTGCGATGCCAAGCGTTTGATGCATTTCTGCCTTACATTGTGCGGAAGGATAATATTTTTTTAAATCAATTCCATGATATTTAATCAAAACTTTATTTGAGGGGTATTGCCAACATGAAACAACCCGTTCTTTTAGTTCTTTACTAACAACGATGATATTTTTTGAAAGGTAAGCGCGTAATTTAATTTTAAACATATCTACATGCCACCATAATGCTAATCTTGGAATGAAGCCAAGATTAGGGTTCCCCTCCTTCTTAGGAGTTTCTGGGCAACCCAAGTTTTCATGCATAAATACTTGTCTGGTATGAAGCCAAGCTGCAAAGACATAAACAATGTCGAATGAGAAAAACCAACCTTGTACAAACACTACGCTAGTAGGGCCTAATTGTTTAATGAATCGATTAATCTTTAAAAACCTTCCTAATGATAATATTTTTTTACTTTCTAAAGGCAATTCAATAACATTTACAGGCAGGCCATTTTTTATAAATTTATCATTGAAGTTGTTCCTCCAATGGGGCGATATGGCCAGAGTCACCTTGCATTGGGTATAATCGATATGTTCAAACCAATCCATCATGAGTTTTTCTAAACCACCCCAACAAGGCTCTTCCTCAGGATTTCTAAAAAAAACAATATGTTTTTGTTTAGTCTTCATATTTTCTACCAACGATGGGGCATAACATCATCGTATAACCCCTGAATTCTTTTATTATATGTAAAAATATTAAACACTCTAAGAGCTCGTTCTCGTCCCTGTAGTCCTCTTTTATGAGCTTCTTGTGGATTTTCAATAAAGAAATTAATTGCCTCTGCGAATGCTTCCGGTGTACGAGGATCTAATAAGATTCCGGATTCATTATCACCGATAACTTCTGGAATTCCATCCACCTTACTGCCGATCACCGGTTTGCCGCAGGCCATAGCTTCAACCATAGATGTTCCTAAGGCCTCCCGTTCACTGGGCTGAACAAGCAGATCGATTTCATTCATAAAATAATTAATATCACTTCTGATACCTGTAAAAATCACATGATCAGTAAGATTATGATCTTTAATGATTTTGAGCAATCCATCTCGGTACTCTATATTAGCCTTACTAGGATGATAAAGATCCCCTACAACGATGATCTTGACATGCGGGTGTTTGGGAATCACCAAAGCAACTGCTTTCAATAGAAGATCTTGCCCTTTGACCTTGTCCACCGCTCCGATGATGCCAATGACAAAAGCCTTGGAATTGATTTTTAATTCTTTGCGGATAAATTCCGGACGAGGTTGCATTGGTGAAAAATGATCAATATCGATACCGTCATGAAGGATGAGATTATGATTGGGCCTAGTGGACATCAGAAAATTAAAACGGCGCTTCTTATAAAATTCTTGCCTGACGAAATCCGAGATGAAGATAGCCTTGGATAATTTACAGATCAGAAATTTCTCAGACATACTTAACCAAAAATGACTACGCATATGTACGATCACAGGAATACGTAGAATTAGAAATGCCAGCCAGAATTTACTTATATTGATGTGTAAATTGGCATGGATTATGTCAATGTCATGTTGCCTTACTAAGCGTACAAAATCTCGATTCAAACGCAGGAACCTAAGCACAGCCTCTTTCTTGAATATATCTCTGATGTTTAATGGGAAGCCATATTCCAGATGCATGACAATAACGCCAAGTTCTTTTAAGCGTTCATCCAGGGGGCCTGGGTGCGGTAAAAGCACAAAGGGATGATAATTATCACCATCTAAATGTTTAAGAATATCCAATAAACGGGTTTCAGCTCCGTAAATAACAGAGCTACTGTTGAGATATAGGACATTTTTGATTTTTTTATTGCGAGAGGCTTTCTTTAAATAGGGAAATTTTTCCCATTGATAGAATTCTTCGTTTCGCCAAGCCGTACTCATTAATTTTTTAGAATAGTTGGGATCGATTTGACAAGATTTTGTGTATTCTTTCCAAGCAATGTTCTTAAAACCCAATAGGAATATTTTAATCTTACCTAGAATTGAAGCTTTTTTTAAATATAACAATTGATTTGCTTTTAAAGTTATGTGCAGATATTGAGATGGATTAATGGTTTGGGCAAAGCATTTATGAATGTCTTGAAAATTTCTGTAATACAGCTGCCGTAAAGTTTCTTGCGGCAATTGATCAAATTGAGGCATAAGCGTTTGATTTAATTTTTCTGTAAATTTGATTTGGTGTTGAAACATTTTACTTGAATTGTCCGAAAGCGCCCCTTTATGAATACGATAACAGCAGCCAATATACTCTACTTTTTCAAAGGATCCCCCTTGCATCAATATACGTAACCAAAGATCAGAATCCTCATGAGATAACAATGTTTCATCAAAACTTCCTGCTTGTTCCACTAAATTACGGTTAATAAGAATAGTATGAACCGGGCATGGATTTCCTTCAATAAATTGTGCCAATAAATCATTTCTTAAATAGAGATGAACGGAGATTTTATTTTTTGTTTCAAACTCTAATTCATAGTCTGTTGCTGAAATGACTGTATATGGTTTATTCTGCAAGTGTTTCACTTGCAATTCTAGTTGTTGAGAATAAAGAATATCATCACAATCTAGAAACTTAAGATATTGTCCTTTAGCATGACGGATTCCTGTATTGCGCGCTCCGGCAAGGCCTTTGTTTGGCTGGTAAATATATTGAATTTTTCCTTCTTTCACTAAAGGATCTAAGATAGTCTTTGTGTCATCGGTTGAGCCATCATCAACGACAATAATCTCAAGATCTTTGAAGGTTTGATTCAGCACACTTTCAATAGCACCTTGAATACACTGGGCACCATTAAAAACTGGAATAATTACACTGACGGTTATCGTTTTTTCCATCATTCTTGCATCCATAGTTGAAGCCTTCTTTCAAATTCACCAACATCCCAATTAGGAATAAAGCGCCGGGGTAATAAGAATGAATCATTGTTGCAAATATTTTCATTGCGAGAGCTGCACGCTCTTTCATACCCTGCTTTTTGTAATAGGTTCGGAGTTTCTTTAGTAAGACTTCCGTGAGGTAAAGAAAAACTAAGAATTTTCTTTCCAATAATTTCTTCTAGTTGTTTTTTACTCTCTGTAATCTCAAAATTTTGCTCTTGAACAGATAAACGTTCCAACATGGGATGGTTGACCGTATGGGCACCTATTTCAAAAAGACTGTGAGTACTGAGTTCTTTTAATTGCTTTGTGTTCATAGGCCAATAATTAGGACGAGTGATTGGAGCATTGTGAATTTGACGCGAAAATTCTTGGAGCGCCGATTGTTTTTCTAAAACAGATAAGTCGCTAAAATGCTCCCAGATTTCTTTATAAAGATCAATTTTATTCTTGTAAGTTTTCTCAATTTTTATATTCTTTCCTGAAAATTTGAGTATATCAGGTAAATTTCTGGAATGAACAATCAGACGTTCCAAATGGTCCCACCAAAACTCTTCCTTGTTCCCTACGGCACCGCTTACAATAAAAAAAGTTGCTGGAATATCCAAACGTTCTAAAACAGGCTTAGCTTTCATAAAATTATCCAGATAACCGTCATCAAAGCTTATAGACACATTCTTACGATGCCAACCTCCAATCTTGGATTGATGTAGTTTTTTTAAGCTTAGAAAGGAAAAACCATGCTTCTTAAGAATGTTTAAATGTACTTCGAAATTTTCCACTGAGACGCACAAGTCCCAGGGATCAGGGGTTATATCATTTACTCGATGATACATGAGAATCATTTGAGTGCTTCGAAATGATCGAATCAAGTTTCTTATCATTTTCGTCTCATTTAACCACCCTGATGGCAATAATTACTTGATAATCAAGGTCAGTGTGATCAAACTCTTCCTGTGTTAACTCAGAACTTCCCATGCCATATAAAAAAGCTGTGGCTGTTAAAATATTTCCATGAACTTGAATTTTTACATTCTCTTCCTTGAAAGCTTCCCCTAAAAGACGCTTCATGGAGGCTTCAGAGAAAGACCAGTACCAGATACTTCCTAATTGTCGATATGCAATTTGGGTGATACCAGGAACAGTTATAAGCAAAACACCACCCGGCTTTAAAATACGGTGAATTGTTTCAATGGCTGCTTTAGAGTCATAAATTAACTGCAAAACCTGGGTTAGAATAACGCAATCATAAGTATTGGAAGGGATTTGATCAGCCTTGGCTAAATCCGCAATAATAGTAGCCCGTTCGTTTTGAGGATCAATATCTAAAATATCACTTTGGGCAACTTTCGTTTTGCCGTATTTTTGAGTGTATTCATTGTTTTTTATTTCTAAAACCCTTCCTTTGACATCGTTTTGAAAGCTAGATAAGAAGTTCTCAATATAATAACGGTCCACTGGTCCTCCCCGCTCGTAACCATAATCACGGCAAAATGGCGAGAGCCGTCGAAAATCACCAAGATCTATCTTCCCAATAGCAGGAATAGTTGAGCCCTTTTTATTAAATTTCTGAATCCAATCCGTTAGTTTATTTTTTAAATTCATATAAACCCCTTTT
>JAYTXU010000021.1:0-54435 GCA_043742785.1 Candidatus Omnitrophota bacterium | reverse complement strand
TCCAGAATTAACCCGTGAGGTTAATGAAGGACAGAACTTCTCTCAACTTCGTCAAGTCTACAATTCGCTAATCTTAGCCACATGGTACAAGAAGAAGATTAAGGATTCCATTCTTGCACAGGTCTATGCGGATAGAAACAAGACAGTTGGAACAGAATATGAAAATAGCATAATGAACCCGTTGCCTACCAGGGGACATGTTCAAATCAGAATAACAAAGAACGTGTCCCCAAGCACGTTGCCAAGCAATGAAGCATTGAATTCGAAAGCACCCCTGGGAACAAACCCCAATGATGTTGAACAAATCTATCAGCAGTATCTCCAAGCATTCAAGAAGGGTGTTTACAACTACATCAAAGAAGACCTTGACCCTGTTACTCAACAGTCTATCCCAAAGAAGTATTTTTCAGGGGGAGTTAATTTTTTTGGTGATATGGCAATGAATGTTACAAATAAAGTACCTCGAAGTGAGTTTTTGAAGAAATTATTTTTTATTGGGGCAGGGTTAGCTGTTAGTCCAGTTCTAGGTCAAACGATAGCTAACACTGTAAATATAAAAGAATCTGATCCTAAAAAAGTCTTTGAAAATGCTTGGGTAAGCCAGGGTATAAAAGTCAATTTCTATAGTGACACACAATGGGAGGAATATTTGAAAGAAAATAATATTCCAAGAGGATCAACGATAGGCTTAACAACTCCTGAATCTGATCAAGATGGGTATATGAATTCAACAATAGCTTTTTATGGTTCTGATAGAGATAAAATTGCTGTTGAGGTTGTGGCACATGAATCGTTACACGCTTTTCATTCTCATAAGCAGAGAAATTTAAATGAAGTTGTCCTCGATTTGTACAGACTTAAACAAGCCATAATTAAGGATGGTAACGAACAGGCATCGAGTGTTTTTCACGAATTATTGGTTTTATTACGAAAATACAATTCTGAAGCTGCTATTATTCAGGATTTTTTAGATGATTATATCAGTGTTCACGAAGCACAAAGAGAATTAAGAGTTATGCAAGGTAAGAAACCCAAACAGACTTATGTGATTACTCGAAATCGTGATCAATGGGTCTTAGATAATGCCAGAGAATGGATGATTGATGACGCTTTTCGTATAGCTATTGATCCTCACAGTTCCGATGTTATTAAAGACGATAAGTTTTATCTTAAACGTCTTCTTGAGGAAAATCCGGGGGTGGAAAAGGGTTCTAAAAGTATCAACACAGGATTTTCTATAAAAATTAATGAAGGGACAAAACCATTAAATTTTCTAACAATGTCTAAGGAAGAATTAAGAGAACAACAGGAATTTTATAAAGATAGCCCAGAACAAGCTTCTGATGAAACATTTGCTTGGATATATGGGAAGTTTTTTGAACATAATAATTCTTCTTCATCTAGGCTTATTCGTCGATCACCTACGGTGAAACGTATTAATGATTTGGCGGATCAGTTGACACAAATGTTTCCTAAGCTATCTAATATTCGAAGTGTTTTTGTAGAACATTTGAAGAGATACAAGGATTTACCGATTCCTAAGCAGCTAGATCAAGCGATGAGTGCTAATCGAGTATTTAATAGCAAAGGGCAAAGTATGGAGGATGCGTTGAAGCAATCGTATGCTATCTTCTTAAAAAAAGTTTTACGTAAGAAATTTGTTAATAAAGACAATCAGAAATATGCACAAGAGGTGCAGAAGCTTTCTAATTTGCAATTAGGGTTACATCTGATGCAATTTTTTCCAGGAGAACATAAGGTCATCCCGCCACTTTTAGATCAATCGGAAAACGGATATGTTGTCGAAGCTCTTTATCAACCTTCTACATCCTCTGGTAGGAAAATCTTAGAACAGTTTACCGATGAACTTAGTGATCCAGAAAAGTTGGATCATTTAGTACATGTCACAAATAACGATATGTTGTTAATGATTATGCCTAAAAAAGTAGCGCAGTATGCCATAGTTCTGCAAGAAATTTTAAAGCGTTGGTCCAGCGATAAAGAGAGCCAAGTAATGGCGACTTCAGCGGATCGGGCGATGAATGCTGTTGAGAGTTTTCTTCAAGATAAGAATCTATTCTTAAATAATTTCCAAGCCCAAACAAGGCCTACGATCAGCCTCTTGGACTTACAGAGCCGGGGCTTGACTCCCGAAGAATTAGCCGTGTACTTAAAGGAGAAATTGATTGAGAAACATGAGCAAGAACTCGACCAAGAACCTCTTTTTGATGCCCAAAGGCAAATCGAAGCTATCAAAAAACTTTTTTTAGGATTTAAGGAAGAATCTCTTTATGCTCGTCTCAAAGACATTCAATTAAAGACTAAGCTCGATGAACAGCAAAGGGTTCAAGCCATTCAAGAAGCTCATCAAGCCTCCGAGCTGATTCTGGCGGGCGATATCGTCGATGCATTAAATCGTATTATGAAAAAAGAGAAAGATACAGAAACAAAGGACACTGTTTCTATTATTTATCGAGGCATAGAAGCTGGTTATTGGATTAAATTGAAAATAGGTGATATAGGAGCTGATGGAAAAGTTTCTTCGAGATTAGAGGAAGAAATTATCAGACTGGATGCCTTCAAAAGAGAACAGAAAAAGGAGGGCATGCGTAGGTTTTACAATAATTCCGCACCGAGCTCCTTCTTTTTACTTTCCGATATTCCTAAGAAAGATAAGAATCCTTCCAATGCAGGGCAGGCAGGAATGAATCAGGCGATGAAGGTGGAGGAAAAATCCAAAACAGGTGGTATTGACTTTACCGTTAGCAAAACACCTTTGGACATTCAGAATTCAGGAGAAGGGATTAAGTTTAACATCGATCCCGCCATGATGAAGCAATTGCGTAACGCTCCTGGGTTTATGCCTGTTATTATCAGCATTCAGCCTCTCGAAAGCCTTCCTTTATTCTTAGGGCTTAATGATTCTTCAGAAATTCCCCAACAAGCTTCCTAAGCTATTCTTGCATGATCCTTCGACGAGCTCAGGATCAACCCTAAGTGTAATCGAAGGGTTGACACCCCGTCGCTAGTTCTATATAATACCCACTTCTAAGTTTTGTATTTACAATAAGTTAAGACAACCTGAAGGGATTCTCATGGAAACAGATGATATTAGAGGAGCAAGATTAAATAAATTAGACAAACTGCGCCAAAAAGGCATTAATGCTTATGGTCAGAAGTATTTACGATCTCATGCGATTGGTGAAGTTCTCAAAGATTTTCAAGAGAATCAAAAGGTAATTGTAGCAGGCCGTGTGATGGCTCGTCGTTCCCAAGGAAAAGTATCGTTTATGGATTTGATGGACCAGACAGGGCGCATGCAGCTTTTTGCTAAATTAGATGTGATGGGCCAAGAAGCCTATGAGATGCTGGACTGTTTGGATATCGGGGACATCATTGGTGCTGAGGGGGAGACGTTTAAAACAAAGACAGGTCAAGACAGTATCCGTCTTTTAAAGTTTGAAGTTCTCTCTAAATCTTTGCAAACTTTACCTGAGAAATGGCATGGCTTAAAGGATGTAGATATTCGCTATCGTCAGCGTTATGTGGATTTGATTGCCAATCCAGAAGTGCGTGATGTGTTTATCAAGAGAAGCAAAATTGTTTCTTTTATTCGTAACTATTTAGACAAGCAGGGATTTCTGGAAGTAGAAACGCCTATGCTTCAGCCTATGGCTGGTGGTGCTCGTGGCCGTCCTTTTAAGTCAAAGCATAATAGCTTGGATATGGATGTTTTCTTACGAATTGCTCCTGAACTTTATTTAAAGCGTCTGCTCGTTGGTGGATTAGAAAGAGTGTACGAAATTAATCGCAACTTCCGTAATGAAGGAATCTCGACTCGTCATAATCCTGAATTTACCATGTTGGAAGTTTATCAATCCTATGGTAATTTCGAAGATATGATGAAATTAACTGAGGAGATGATTGCGGCCATAGTTTTTGAGCTTTATGGTTCTTATAAGATTATGTACCAGGGCCAGGAGCTTGATTTTACTACACCTTGGAAACGTCGTTCTTTTACGCAGGTGGTGAAAGAACATCTTGATATTAATCCAGAAGATACCGCTGAAGAAATGCTTAAAAAAGTTCAGGCCAAGCGTCCAGGATCGGTGAAGGTGGATAAACTTACCCGTTCAGCGATTATGAAAATTGTCGAGGAAGTTTTAGATCAGAATCAAAGTGCTAATCCAGTGTTTATGCTCGATTATTTTACTTTTCTTTCTCCCTTGGCTAAGGCTCATCCGGATAATCCAGCCGTAGCACAGCGTTTCGAATTCTTTATTGCCGGAATGGAAGTGGGGAATGCTTATTCCGAACTTAATGATCCAATCGAACAGCGTCAGCGTTTGATAGCAGATTTGGATGATGATACAGAAACGGGAAATCGTACGATTGATGAAGATTTTATTACAGCTCTTGAATATGGCATGCCGCCGGCTGGTGGTTTAGGGATTGGGATTGATCGATTGGTAATGCTGTTAACAGACTCAGCTTCAATTAGGGATGTTATTTTGTTTCCACTGTTGAAGAACTTGGAGTAATTAATGTCATTCCCGCGAAAGCGGGAATCCATAATAGAATTAATTTTGATATGGATCCCCGATAAAAACATTCGGGGATGACAAAAAACAAAATATGAATTTTGAATTTTGGATTGCTTTTAGATACTTAAGGGCTAAGAAGGATAGATTCCTATCGGTGATTAATTTAGTTGCCATAGGAGGTATCACTATTGGTGTTATGGCTCTCATTATTGTTATCGGAGTTATGAGTGGGTTTGATCATGATCTGCGTGAAAAAATAGTTGGATCTAATGCACATATCTTGGTGGAGAAGGAATCAGGAGTTAAGCAGTATGAACAGCTTAAAAGCCAATTAAGAAAGATGCCAGGGGTTAAAGCTGCAACGGCGTTCATTCATGGTAATGTATTTTTAGAAACGAATCAGCGTGCGATGAGTTTGATTCTACGCGGAGTGGATCCAGCGAATGAAGGATCGGTAACAAAAATTGATCAGTATCTAGCTTCGGGTAAGATTGCTGATTTAAAGAAAGATGAAGTTGTTATTGGTAATCAGTTAGCCGCTTACTATGGTTTTCGTGTAGGGGATTCCTTAACTATTATTGCTCCTGCTTCAGGCGTGGCAGGTTCAAGCTGGCGTTTTCAGTTTAAGATAGCAGGTATTTTTAAGTCGGGGATGTATGATTATGATATGAATTTAATATTGGTTGATTTTCATAAAGCTCAGGAAATCTTTCATTTAACACCACAGGTAGTTTCAGGGATCGGTCTTAATGTTTCAGATCCTGATCAAGCCGATAAGATTAAAGAGAGTATTTATGAAACAATAGGTTATTCTTTTACCGTGCGTACATGGATGGAATCAAATGCTAATTTCTTTGCTGCGCTGCGTCTAGAGAAGTTTGCTATGTTTATTATCTTAACGCTAATCGTCTTGGTGGCTTCGTTTAATATTATCAGCACCTTGATTGTAACAGTGACAAGTAAGATCAAAGATATTGGTATATTAAAGTCGATCGGAGTTTCTAGGGGTGGAATTAATAGAATCTTTATGATTCAGGGGCTGGCGATTGGGGCGATGGGAACTTTTTGGGGATTTGTGGGTGGAGTAGGTGTTATCGTTTTACTTAAGAAATATCAGTTTATAAAATTGCCCCAGGATATTTATTACATTGATCATCTGCCGGTTTTGATCCAAGGATCAGACATAGCAATAATTGTAGGAGCGGCTATGTTTATTACTTATTGTGCAACTGTTTATCCGGCGCTCAAGGCGGCAAGATTAGAACCTGTGGAAGCATTACGATACGAATAATATGGGGAATATGTTAATAGAAGCGAATAATATAAGTAAGATTTATAAAGAGGCGGATTATGCGCTTCAAGTGGTTAAAGGTGTTGATCTAAAAATAGATGTTGGAGAAGTTGTGTCTATTGTAGGTCCTTCAGGGGCTGGTAAATCAACCTTACTTCATATTTTAGGTGGTTTAGATGTTCCGAGTCAGGGAAATGTTCTTTTTGAAGGTCAAGATGTTTATGGGCTTAGTGATCAGCAACGTTCGCAGCTTCGCAATAGTCATATGGGTTTTGTTTTTCAAGCGTATCATTTATTGCCGGAGTTAACTGCTCTTGAGAATGTCATTTTACCTGCGATGGTTAAAAATAATTCAAGAAAGACAAGCGCGATTGAATTAGAAGGGGTAAAATTACTAGGACAAATGGGATTATCCCAAAGAGTTTCTCATCGTCCCAGTCAATTATCAGGTGGGGAGCAACAACGGGTTGCGATCGCGCGTTCTTTGATGAACAAACCTAAGATTGTATTCTGTGATGAACCAACAGGAAATTTAGATTCGCAAAGTGGGGATATGGTTATTGATTTACTTCTAAACCTTAATAAGACCAATGGACAAACTGTGGTGGTTGTTACTCACGATCAAGCGATAGCAAAGCGTACACAAAGAATTATACATATTAAAGATGGGCTTTTAGAGAAAGAATAAATGTCATTCCCGCGAAAGCGGGAATCCACAATAAGATTAATTCTGACATGGATCCACGATTAAAACATTCGGGGATGACAATGAAGGAGGAAAGGTAAATATGAAAATATTTTTAAACGGTAAATTTGTAAATAAAGAAAATGCAAAGGTGTCTGTGTTTGATCATGGTTTTCTCTATGGGGATGGAGCCTTTGAAGGCATTCGTTCGTATAATGGTGTGGTGTTTCGTTTAGAAGAACACATTGAACGTCTTTATGAATCCTTGCATACGCTGATGATTGATCCAAAAATGACTAAACAAGAGATGATTAAGGTAGTGGTGAATACTTTAAAAATTAATAAGCTCAAAGACGGTTACATTCGTTTGATTGTCAGCCGTGGCGAAGGAGATTTAGGTTTGGATCCTCGTAAATGTTTTGGGAAGCCTAGCATTGTTATCATTGCTGATAAAATAACTCTTTATCCAGCAGAATTTTATCAAAAGGGTATGGAAATTATCACAGTACCAACGACAAAGAATCATGTTAACGCCTTAGATGCTGAGTTGAAATCACTCAATTATCTTAATAACATTCTTGCAAAGATTGAAGCTGTTAATAGTGGGTATATTGAAGCGATCATGCTCGATGCTAATGGATATGTGTCTGAGTGTACGGGAGATAATATTTTTGTTATTAAAGATGGGGTATTGTCTACACCTATGTTGGGAAGATTAAAAGGAATCACTCGTGAGGCGATTTTAGATATTGCTAAGAAATTTAAATTTGAAACTCAGGAAGGCTTAATCAGCCGTCATCAGGTGTATAATAGCGATGAATGTTTCTTAACAGGAACAGCAGCGGAATTAATTCCGGTGGTTAAAGTAGATGGACGTGTTATTGGTAATGGTAGGCCTGGGGTGATGACGTCAAAATTACTGAAGGCTTTTCATGTGTCGACTAAAAAGGATGGCGTCTCGTATGCAGTGTGATATTTGTGGAAAGAAAAAAGCAACGGTGCATTTAACTGAGATTGTTGATGAACAAATGTCGGAAATGCATTTGTGTGAAGAGTGTGCTCATCAAAAAAGCGCACAGATGGAAAAACAGTTCGGTTTGGCAGATTTGTTAGCAGGATTATCACAGACGCCTTCAGCAAGTAAGGATTCTAAAGAGGGAGTTTTGATTTGTTCCTCCTGTGCTCTTAATTATGAAGATTTTCGTAAATTTGGACGCTTAGGCTGTAGTCAATGTTATGAATCATTTAAAGAGCATTTAAGTGGTTTGTTGAGAAAGATTCATGGCTCTAGTCGTCATTTGGGTAAATTGCCGTATGCATTAAAAGCTAAAGCTTCTAGTGCTCCTGCCATATCGACACCGGCAGCGCTTTTAGCTTCAGAGAACCTAGAAGATTTAAGAAAGCAATTACAGAGCGCTATTATGACGGAAGATTTTGAGAAGGCAGCTTTGTTGCGTGATAAAATTAAAAATATGGAAAATGAATAATATGAAAATTGAAGAGTTATTGACACATACGGGTGAATGGTTAAGAGGTACAGGACCTTCGGCAAATATTGTTATGTCTTCACGTATTCGCTTGGCACGTAATTTATCTAAACTTCCTTTTCCAAGTCGTTCAGAAAAGAAAGATTTAGATAAAACACTTACAACAGTTGAAAAGGCTGTGTCCAAGATCGCCTTTCTTAAAGGGGCTAGCATCTTTCATATGAATGAGCTAGATCAGGTGGATCGTCAGATGCTCGTTGAACGTCATTTGATGAGTCATGAGCATGCATCGAATCCTGATGGAAAAGGACTTTTGGTTTCTGCTGAAGAAGTTGTTTCCATTATGATTAATGAAGAGGATCACTTACGTATCCAGGTTATGCGTTCAGGTTTAAATTTAACTGAAGGTTGGGATATTATTAATACGATTGATGATGCTCTTTCTAAGGAAATGGATTTTGCTTATAGTGAGAATTGGGGTTATTTGACTTCTTGCCCCACTAATACAGGAACAGCTATGCGGGGTAGCGTTATGATGCATTTGCCAGCTTTAGTGATGACTAAACAAATTAATAAAGTATTGGCAGCTATTTCTAAATTATCTTTTGCTAGTCGTGGATTTTATGGAGAGGGGACACAGGCTTCAGGTAATTTTTATCAAATCTCTAATCAAGTATCTTTGGGGCATAGTGAGGTAGATATTATTCAGAATATCAATGGTCTTATTCGTCAGGTAATTGAGCAGGAAGAACAGGCAAGACAGGCGCTTATTCTACAGAATCGTCCTATGCTTGAGGATAAGATTTGTCGTTGTTGGGGATTGCTTAAAACAGCTCGAATTATTTCAAGTCAGGAATCCATTGAATTATTCTCGATGGTTCGATTAGGTGTTGATACAGGAATTTTAAAGAATGTTAACCATAAGGCGCTTAATGAATTGTTTATTGGTATTCAGCCAGCGCATTTGCAAAAAGTTGAAGGTAAAAAACTTAATGCATTTGAACGTGATACCAAAAGAGCATCGGTGATTCGCCAAAAGTTAGGAGGAAAAGATGTTTAATCGCTTTACTGAACGTGCACGCAAGGTGATTGTTTACGCCAAGGAAGAGGCTCGTCGTTTTAATCATGATTATATTGGTACAGAACATTTATTATTGGGATTGATTCGTGAGGGAGAAGGCGTTGCGGCGGCTGTTTTACAAAAGTTGGGGTTGGATTTAGAAACTATTCGTCTGGAAGTAGAAAAATTAGTACAGCCAGGGCCTCAGACACAGGTCGTTGGCGATATTCCATTTACACCTCGTTCTAAAAAAGCCTTGGAACTTTCCGCTGAAGAAGCTCGTGCTTTAGGACATAATTATATTGGAACTGAGCATTTGCTTCTTGGTTTAGTTAAAGAAGGTGAAGGAATGGCCTATCGTGTTCTTTTAAATTTAGGATTAGATCTAGGAAAACTTCGAAATGAAGTAATGGAGCTCTTAGGTTCTGGAGTGGCCGGATATGGTCAGCAGCAGGAAACCGTAAAAACTGGAAAGACTCCAGCGATTGATGCATATAGTCGCAATCTAAATAAATTAGCTAAGGATGGAAAATTAGATCCTGTGATTGGTCGGAAGAATGAAATTGAACGTGTGATTCAGATTCTTTCTCGTCGTACTAAAAATAATCCAGTGCTTTTAGGTGAGGCGGGTATTGGTAAAACAGCTATTGTTGAAGGATTAGCTCAACAAATTGTTGATGGAGAAGTACCGGAGATTTTACGTGAAAAGACGATTGTTGTTTTGGATTTAGCGATGATGATTGCTGGAACCAAATATCGTGGTCAGTTTGAAGAACGTATTAAGGCGGTTATGGATGAGCTAAAACGTTCTGGGAAAATTGTACTTTTTATTGATGAAATTCATACTCTTGTTGGTGCAGGGGCAGCTGAAGGGGCTATTGATGCTGCTAATATTTTAAAGCCAGCGCTTGCTCGTGGAGAAATTCAATGTATTGGGGCTACAACCTTGGATGAATATAGAAAGAATATTGAAAAAGACGCAGCTTTGGAACGTCGTTTTCAAACCATTGTTGTTGATCCTCCATCCGTTGATGAAACAATTTTAATCTTGAAGGGTTTGCGAGATAAATATGAAGCACATCACAGAGTTAAATATTCTGATGAAGCGCTTGATGCAGCCGCTCGATTATCGGATCGTTATATTTCTAATCGTTTTTTACCTGATAAGGCCGTAGATATTCTTGATGAAGCAGGTGCTAAGGCTCGATTATTGGCCATGGTCGTACCAGTGGGGATTAAGGAGCTTGAAGATAACATAGAACAGTTGCGTAAAGAAAAAGAAGCGTTTATTAAAAGTCAGGATTTTGAGCGCGCAGCTAAGATGCGTGATCAGGAAAGAGACGTTCGTGATAGTTTAGAGCGGAAACGTTTAGAATGGATGCAAAAACGCGATGATGTTTCTTTGACAATTACGGAAGAAGATATTGCTCAGGTTATTTCTCAATGGACAAAGATCCCGTTGATTCGTTTAGAGCAAAAAGAAAGCGCACGTCTTTTAAAGATGGAAGAGCAGATGAAGAAATCTATTGTTGGTCAAGATGAGGCGATTACAGCTATTGCTCGTGCAGTTCGTCGTTCAAGAGCAGGAATTAAGAATCCTCGTCGTCCTATTGGTTCTTTTATTTTCTTAGGGCCAACAGGTGTTGGTAAAACGCTTTTGGCTAGAATTTTGGCTGAATTTATATTTGGAGATGAGAAGTCATTGATTCAAATAGATATGTCGGAGTATATGGATAAGTTTAATGTGTCAAGATTAATAGGAGCTCCTCCAGGATATGTTGGTTATGAAGAAGGCGGGCAACTAACCGAGAAGGTTCGTCGTCGTCCATATTCTGTTATTCTTCTTGATGAAATTGAAAAGGCTCATCCGGATGTTTTTAATTTATTGTTACAAGTTTTTGAAGATGGTAGGCTTACGGACAGTTTAGGACGCGTGGTTGATTTTAGAAATACGATCATTCTTATGACTTCTAATGTTGGTGCAGATGCTGTTCGTAGTGCTGGGACTTTAGGATTTGTGGCAGCAAAGGAAGACTCTTCTTATAATACTCTTCGTGATCGACTGCTAAATGAAGTTAAGAAAGCATTTAAGCCGGAATTTATTAATCGTATTGATGACATTATCGTTTTTAGGCCTTTAACTAAGGAAGATTTGCAGGGTGTTGTTGTTATGGAAATTGCACATGTTACTGATCGTCTTAAAGATAGAGGGATAGACATTAGTGTTACTCCTGAAGCTTTAAATTTCTTAATTGATAAAGGTTATGATCCCGTTTATGGCGCTCGTCCTTTAAAAAGGACGATTCAACGTTATATTGAAGATACTCTTTCAGAAGAGATTATTGCTGGTAAGTTCAAAGAAGGCAGTAAGCTCAAGGTTGTTAAGCAGGGAGACGCATTAGTTTTTGAACAACAATAACTATGCTTAATTTCATTTTAAGAACAGGTGCTGCTACTAATGGCCTTATTCGTTATGTAGGTCAGCTAACCATTCTTTTCTTTCAGACAATTGGTTTATCTTTAACTCCTTCGTTTAAGGGGACCCGTTCTTTGATACAAGCCAATCGTATTGGCCCAGGAAGTTTTTTCATTTCTGCTTTGGTTGCTTTTTTTGTAGGAATGATTATTTCTTTGCAGATGGCCTATCAGATGATCCAGATGTCTGCGGAAGCTTTAATTCCTCAAATTGTTTCTGTTTCACTAACGAGAGAACTGGCTCCTGTGTTAACAGCATTGATTGTGGCTGGGCGTGTAGGGGCAGGTATTGCGGCCGAAATTGGTTCTATGGCTGTTACTGAACAGGTGGATGCTTTAAAAGCTTTTGCGGTTAATCCTGTTAAGTATTTAGTCGTGCCTAGATTTTTAGGTTTAATTTTGATGCTGCCCGTCTTAACTATGCTTTCCGATGTGATTGGCATCTGGGGTGGTTATCTGATTTGCGTTTATAAGTTGCAAATAAGCCACGAGATGTTTTGGAAGATGGTTTTCCAAGCAGTAGGGATGAAGGATATTATTACTGGATTAGTTAAAACTATCTTCTTTGGCGCAATTATTGCTATTGTTGGCTGTCATCAGGGTTTAAGTGTGCGTGGTGGTGCTGAAGGGGTAGGGAAGGCAACGACGACGGCAGTCGTTCGATCGTTTATTCTCATTATTATGATGGATTGTTTGATTACATTTGTATTTTATTTCTTATTAAATGTTTAAGGTGCTAGCTAGTGATAGAGATCCATAATCTTTATAAAGCTTTTGGCTCACAGATGATTTTGAATAATCTTAGTCTTACTATTCGTCGTGGAGAAACTAAGGCTATTATTGGTCGTTCTGGTGTAGGTAAAAGTGTTCTTTTAAAGAACATTGTCGGATTGATTAAGCCAGATAGCGGTTCGATTAAGATTAATGGAGTGGAAGTAACAAATCTTAATGAAAAGTCTTATAATAAATTACGTATGGAAATTGGCATGGTTTTTCAAGGGGGAGCTCTTTTTGATTCTATGTCTGTTGGGGAGAATGTTGCGTTTGTCCTTAATGAGTTTATGAATCTGGATAAGAAGACTATTCGAGATCGTGTAGCTGATTCTTTGGCATTGGTTGGTCTTAAAGATGTTGAGCAGATGATGCCTTCGCAATTATCTGGAGGAATGAAGAAACGTGTCAGCTTAGCTCGTGTTTTATGTATGGAGCCTCAGATCATTTTGTATGATGAGCCAACTAGTGAGGTTGATCCGATTACAGCAGCAGCTATTAATCAGCTCATTATTGATTTAAGAGATAAATTAAAAGTTACTTCTATTATCGTGACTCATGATATGAATTCTGCGTATTTAGTTGCTGATTCGATAGCTATGTTTTATCGCGGACAAGTAATTGCTGATGGAAAGCCAGAAGATATAAGAAATTCTAAGCATCCTGTAGTTCATCAATTTATTAGTGGTCAAGCTCAGGGGCCGATTACAGAAGATGAGAAGTTAATTTTTGGTCACTCTAAATAAGAGGAGATAAAATTATGTCCCGAGAAGGTCAGCTAGAGCTCAAAGTTGGCTCCTTTGTATTTGTAGCCGTGTTGGTTTTATCGTTTTTTATTGTTTCGGTTAGCGATTTATCTTTTGTTAAGAAGGGACATAGCTTCCAGGTTGTTTTCGGGTTTGCTAATGGTTTGCGTGAGGCTGCTCCTGTGCGTTTAGCTGGAGTGCAAACAGGAATTGTAAAGAATTTAAAGATCTTTGTGGATGAAGGGGATCATAAGAAAACAAAGGTTCGTGTGAGTTTATGGATTCAAGAAGGAGTAGAAATTCCTATTGATTCAAAGGTAACCATCAATCAGTTGGGTTTGGTTGGTGAAAAATATGTTGAAATTGTTCCAGGAGTATCGATGGACTTCTATAAGAATGATAGTGTTCTTATAGGTGTGGATCCTCTACCTATTGAGAAGGTGACAGAACAAGTAGCTGTCTTAGCCAATAAGATAGAAGCGACAGTTGATAGTATTAATAACGGTATTTTAACGGATCAAAATAAAAAGACATTGACTGATATTCTACAGGCTTTTGATGCGGTAGCTAATAATGTTAAAAATGGTCATGGTACGGTTGGTCGATTATTTGTTGATGAGTCTATATATAATAACCTCGATGAGCTCACTGCGGATTTAAGAGTCAATCCTTGGAAGTTGTTGTATAGGCCTAAAAAATAAGGAAAAATATCCCCTCAAGTGATTAGGTCGTCACTGGAGGGGTATAAATTGGTACAGGCTGACTTGATGTTGCTCCGTAAGTCAGGTGCTTATTTATGAAAATTAAAACGGCGTTTGTATGTCAAAGTTGCGGGGCCCAATCACCACGATGGATAGGAAAATGTCCAAGTTGTGAGAGTTGGAATTCTTATGTGGAAGAATCAACGGTTGTTCATTCTCAATCAGATAAATTACGTAATCAAATAGCTTCTATCAGAAACAATGCTCCTGTTCTCTTAAAAGAAGTGTCTCTTCTTCAAGAGAAACGTTTTTTGACAGGCATTAGTGAGTTTGACCGTGTTGTTGGCGGTGGATTGGTGCCAGCCTCTGTGACTTTGATTGGGGGAGATCCTGGTATTGGAAAATCAACTATCGTTTTACAAGCGGCAGCAGCTTTGAGTCGAAGTGGGCTTAAAGTTCTTTATGTGAGTGGTGAAGAATCTGTTAAGCAATCTAAGATGAGGGCAGATAGGGTTGCTCAAGGGGCAAATGAAAATTTTTTTATAGTTAATGATGTGGATGTTCAGTCGATTATTGGTCACATTCATGAGCTTAATCCTCAGGTGGTTATTATTGATTCCATTCAGGTTGTATTCTTAACTGAGATTACATCAGCTCCTGGAAGCGTGTCACAAGTACGCGAGAGTGCTGCTGTTTTGACTCAGCTAGCTAAACAGCGTGGCATGATGCTTTTGATGATTGGACATGTGACCAAAGAAGGGATGATTGCTGGCCCGCGAGTGCTTGAGCATATGGTGGATACTGTTTTATATTTTGAGGGAGAGAGGTATTCATCATATCGAGTTTTACGTGCTAATAAAAATCGTTTTGGTTCGACTAATGAAATTGGTGTGTTTGAAATGTCTGCTAATGGGTTGCAGGAAGTTCTTAACCCTTCCGAAATCTTTCTTGCTGAACGTCCACTGGATACTTGTGGATCAGTTGTCGTTCCTATTTTAGAAGGGACAAGGCCGTTTTTAGTGGAAATTCAAGGTTTGGTAGCTCGAAGTGCTTTTGGGATGATCCGCCAGAAAGCACAGGGTTTTGATCAGAATCGTTTGGCACTTTTAGCTGCTGTTTTGGAGAAGAGGCTTGGGCTTAATCTAGCGGATAAAGATATCTTTCTGAATGTCGTCGGTGGTGTTAAAATTATTGATCCCGCAGCCGATTTAGCGGTAACCTTGGCAGTTGCTTCAGCTCTTTTGGATAAACCTGTGCCTTCAGATACGGTGATTTTAGGGGAGGTTGGTTTGGCTGCGGAAGTTCGTTCAGTTGCTCAATTAACTAGTCGTATTAATGAGGCGGAGAAATTAGGGTTTAAACGTTGTTTTTTACCACGTAACAATATGAAGAATAAAATGGAAGCTCCTAAGAAGATTCAGCTGATTCCTGTGGCGAGCGTCAGAGAAGCATTAGATAAATTATAAATATCTGGAGGTTATATGACGACATTAGTATTTATTAGAGTTTTTTTTCTTATTATTTCTTGTGTTGTTGGTTATCAAGTTGGTTCTATTAATAATCAGGTTATTCTTGGTTTAATCTTGGGTTTGGCTTCAGGACTTTTTCTTGTTTTAGCTGAATCAAAATCTCAACAGGTATCTGTACGCGGGCTTTCCTCAATGGTTTTTGGTCTTTTATTGGGTATTTTCATGGCTAAATTAGTTTCAGATATTCTCATGCTTTTACCATTAGGGGTGACGCTACAGTCCATTCTTAAAGTTATTTTAACGATATTGTTCTCTTATTTTGGTGCTGTCATGGCATTACGCGGTAAAGATGAGTTTAATTTAATCATTCCTTACGTGCGTTTTAAGCGACAGGATCTTAAAGATGGAGTGGTATTATTAGATTCAAGCGCCATTATTGATGGACGCATTGCAGATATTTTTAAAACAGGTTTTGTAGGTGGACGTTTAGTAGCTCCTCGATTTGTATTACAGGAACTTCAGCGTTTGTCAGATTCGGAAGATGATAATAAGCGCCAAAAAGGGCGTCGTGGTTTAGATATTTTAAGAACTTGGCAAAAAGATATGGTGGCAGATGTTAAGATCCACGAAGATGATTTCACGGGTTCAGAGCCTGTGGATCTGAAATTGGTTAAATTGGCTAAGATAATGGACGCTCGTATTTGTACAACTGATTTTAATTTGAGTCGCATGGCTTCTTTGCAAAATGTGGAGATGTTAAATATTAATGATTTAGTTAATTCTGTTAAGCCTATGATTTTCAATGGGGAAGAACTAGAAATTCGTTTGCTTAAAGAAGGCAAAGATCAAAATCAAGCAGTTGGTTATTTAGAAGATGGAACAATGGTGGTGGTTATCGATGGCAAGAAATTAATAGGTCAGCAGGTTAAGGTTGTTGTAACTAGTGCTTTGCAGACACAGGCTGGTCGAATGGTCTTTGCAAGATTAGAAGGTGTTATTCATTCATGAAGACACAAGTGATTGTTGTAGCTGCGGGCAAAGGAAGTCGATTAAAGGCTAAGCTTCCTAAAGCATTGGTCTTACTTAAACGTAAACCTTTAGTTTCTTGGTCATTGGGAGTTTTTGAGAGATGTTCTTTGATAGATGGAATTGTTTTAGTGGGGCATAAGAGTTATTTAAAGGAATTTAGAAAAGTTGCTGATGGTTTTAAGAAAATTAAGGTTGTAGTTGCTGGAGGTGTAAAACGTGCGGATTCTGTTGCCTTAGGGTTAGCTGTTCTTGATAAGGATACATCTATTGTTCTTGTTCATGATGCGGCGAGGCCCTTAATTGACGAAGCTTCTGTGAAACGATTATTGGAAGTTCTTAAAAGTTATCAAGCAGCTGTTTTAGCGGTACCAGTTAAACCGACGATTAAGAAAATTAATATTAAAAACATGTGTGTGGAAGAAACTTTACCTCGACATCTTTTATGGGAAGTTCAAACGCCGCAAGGGTTTGATCGACAAACATTAGTTAGGGCTCATCAACAGAGAATCAAAGAAGAAGCAACGGATGATGCCATGCTTGTTGAGATAATGGGAATACGGGTAAAGGTGGTCATGGGGCATCAACGTAATATTAAAGTAACAACTGCAGAAGATTTGTCTATTGCAGAAGGATGGTTATGAGTTTCCGTACAGGCATCGGTTATGATGTGCATCGATTGGTTAAAGGGCGCAAGCTAATGCTAGGTGGCATAGAAGTTGAATATCCTCTTGGGTTAGAGGGGCATTCAGATGCAGATGTAGTCTTGCATGCTATTTGTGATGCTTTGTTAGGAGCGGCTGGTAAAGGGGATATTGGTGAACATTTTCCTAATACCGATGTGCAGTATAAAAATATTTCTAGTTCCATTCTTCTAAAGAAAGCGAATCAACAGATTAATGATGAGGGATATAAGGTTGTTAATGTGGATGTGATGATTTTAGCAGAAGAGCCAAAACTAGCTGAATATAAACCGAAGATGAAGTTTCATATTGCTTTTGAGTTGGCTATTGATGAATCGCTGGTAAATATCAAGGCGGGCACAAATGAAGGTCTAGGATTTATTGGTAAAAAAGAAGCCATTGCTTGTTACGCGACGGTGTTATTAAAAAAGGAATAATTATTTATGCTTTTCATATTAGAAATTCTATCGGTTATCATTATTGTAAAAACTGTGTTGATTTATTTTTTCTTTAAAGAAGAAATTTTAGTGGTTAAAGAAAGAGATCCTGCTGCAAAGAGTCTTTTAGAGATATTGTTTCTATATCCTGGTTTACATGCTCTTATTGTTTACCGGATTGCGCATAAGATTTGGCAATGGAGAATTCCTTTGCTTCCTCGCTGGATGTCTCAGTTGGCTAGATTTTTTACCGGTATTGAGATTCATCCTGGAGCTCAGATTGGTCGTAAATTTTTCATCGATCATGGAATGGGTGTTGTTATTGGTGAGACAGCGATTGTAGGGGATAATGTACTTTTGTATCAAGGGGTTACGCTTGGTGGAACAGGTAAGGAAACAGGCAAGCGCCATCCAACGGTAGGAAATAATGTGGTTGTAGGTGGGGGTGCTAAGATTTTAGGAAATATAATTATTGGGGATAATTCCTATATCGGTGCTAATGCGGTTGTAATTAAAAATGTACCTCCTAATTCTACGGTTGTGGGCATTCCTGGACGTATTACTAAACAGGAAGGTCGAAAGATTGATAGTCAATTGGATCATGCGCATGTTAATGATCCAGTTATGGAAAATATTACCAAACTTCTTGGGCGAATTAAAACTTTAGAACAAAAAACAGGCTGTGAAGCTCCAAAGGGTGATAACGATAGTGATTATATAATTTAATTCAGAGAGGTTTTTAAAATTAAAAATGGCTGTTGTGATTTACAATTCATTAACGAAGAAGAAGGAAGAGTTTGTTCCTATTAATGGTAACACGGTCAAGATGTATACTTGTGGGGTCACGGTCTATGATCAGTGTCATATTGGGCATGCTAGAAGTTTGTATGTCTTTGATCTAATTCGTCACTATCTGCAGTTTCGTGGATTTGAAGTGGTATTTGTTCGTAATATTACTGATGTGGATGACAAAATTATTCACAAGGCTGTTGAATTAAAGAAAACTAGTCAAGAAGTTTCTGAAGAGCAGATTCGTCTTTATTATGAGGATATGAATGCGTTAGGTGTTTCTAAGGCTGATATTGAACCAAAGGCTACGGAAAATATTCCAGAGATGATTGTACATATTCAAGGGCTTATTGACAAAGGACATGCCTATGCAGTTAGAAATGATGTTTATTTTAATGTAAGAAGTTTTAGCGATTATGGGAAACTTTCAGGCCAAAGTATCGATAAAATGATGGAGGCTGTTAGAATTGAGAAAGATTCTGATAAAAGGGATCCTCTTGATTTTGCGCTATGGAAGGGTTCAAAACCTGGAGAACCTACTTGGGATAGTCCTTGGGGGCCGGGAAGACCAGGTTGGCATATTGAATGCTCTTGTATGAGTATGAAACATTTAGAGACTCAAACGTTAGATATTCATGCGGGGGGGCGTGATTTGATATTCCCTCATCATGAAAATGAAGTGGCTCAGTCAGAAGCATTGACGGGTAAGACTTTTGCTAAGTATTGGATTCATCATGGGCTCTTGACGATTAATGGTCAGAAGATGTCAAAGTCTGTAGGGAATTTTATTACGATTAAAGATGCTTTAGCTAAATATACTTCAGATGAAGTTAAAATGTTTTTTTTATTTTCGCATTACACTTCAGCGATTGATTTTAGCGAAGACAAAATGCTTGAAGCACGGAAAGCTTTAGCTAAATTTGATGTTTTATTTTGGAAATCATCAGAACTTCTTAAAGATCAGGACATAGAGCCTTTTCAGGCAGATTTTATTACTCGCTATAAGCAGGAATTTCTAGATGCGATGGATGATGATTTTAATACACCTAAAGCCTTGGCTGCTTTGTTTAATTTAATTAGTGAAACAAACAAGTTTATAGATGAAAAGAAAGAGGACCTTCATTATTTAGGGGTTGTTTATCATGCGGTTGATATTTTAGAGAATTTAAGTCGTCAGATCTTCGGTTTATTCTTAAAGGAAAATGAACAAGAATTAACGGATGATTTAAAAAATTTATTAGAAGAACGTGTTGTTGCTAGAGTTTCTAAAAATTTTAAACGTTCTGATGAATTAAGAGATTTGCTTAAAAGCAAAGGTGTTACTGTAGAAGATACAAAAACGGGACAGACTTGGAGATGGGTTTGAAAGGAAGATTTATCACATTTGAAGGATCTGAAGGTTCCGGGAAAAGTACCCAATCAGCGCTTGTTGTTGAGTATCTTAAAGGCAAGAAGCTACCGGTAATGCTTTTACGCGAGCCAGGTGGGGTTAAAATCAGCGAGAAAATTCGCAAGATCTTATTAGATGTTGAGAATACAGATATGGGAGATGAGTGTGAAACTCTTTTATATATGGCGGCTCGTGCTCAATTAGTTAAAGAAGTTCTTAAGCCTGCTTTGGAAAAAGGAAGAATTATTATTTGTGATCGATTCCTAGATTCGACGATTGCTTATCAAGGTTGGGGCAATCAAGTGGATGTGTCTGCTATTGAAAGTATGGGTAATTTTGCAGTGGGCGGCCTAAAGCCTGATCTGACCTTGCTATTTGATATTGATACAGAAAAAGGACTTTCTAGGACTAACACTAAAAAGGATCGAATTGAATTGCGTTCTTTGGAATATCATCGACGTGTTCGCCAGGGGTATTTAGATTTAGCCAAGAAAAACAAAGAACGAATCAAGGTTATTAGCGTCGATTCTTCTAAAGAAGTTATCTTTGAGAAAGTTAAAACTTATATTAATAAGGTTATTTGACATGAATGCCGTTAGTGTTGACGTAAGAATTTTAGAACGTTTCAAGAGGCTCTCTGATTCATCGCGAATGGGACATGCTTATCTTTTTGTTGGTCCTAAAGAAACAGGTAAGACTCAGACGGCCCTGGCAATTGCTCAATTGGTCAATTGTGAGTCGATTTCTATTAAACCTTGTGGAGAATGCGTTTCGTGCAAAAAGATTATCAGTGGTAATCATTTAGATGTGATGATTGTTGACCAAGAGGAAGGTAGTATCAAGATTGATCAGATCCGTTTTTTACTTAGTCGTTTACAATTAAAGGCTTTTGAAGCTAAAACTAAAGTTTTTATTATTCGTGATGTGGAAAATATGACCTTGGAGGCAGCTAATAGTTTATTGAAAACTCTAGAAGAACCAGCTGCCAATACCTTAATGATTCTAACAACTACAACTCCTGAAGCTAACTTAGATACCATACGATCGCGCTGTCATGTGGTTAAATTCTTTCAAGCTTCTAAGAATCGATTGCAGGAAACATTAGGGGTTTCAACGGCAATAGCACATTTTTTAGCTGTTTATACAGATGGGTGTTTAGGGCAGGCTAGGAATTTGGTTGGAAATAATTTCATTGAGCGCAAGAATGAAATACTCGATAGTTTTTTAAGTAAATCTAATGATGATTTTTTAAAAAAGATTTCATCAGATAAAGAAGAAGCCAAGGAGGCTATTTATATATTCTTAAGCATTGTCCGTGATGCTGTTATGTTTAAGGGTGGGGTTGTGGCGGATGAGTTGATGAATATTGATAGGTTTAAAGAAGTGCAGTCTCTAGCAAGACATTCGTTTGAAGAGTTGTCTTCTATTTATCAACAAGTGATTAGAACCAAGGAACTCTTGGATGAAAATCTAAATGCTAAGATGGCTTTTAGCATATTGAGGCAAAGAATATGGGGCAATTAATTGAAGTAAAGATAGGCGAATACCGTTCGGTGGGTTTGTTTGACAAAAATTCGATCGTTTGTAAACGGGATGATATTGTGATTGTCGAATTTGAAAAAGGTTCTGAATATGGGAAAGTTGTATCTGATACAAGTAAGGTTTGTGCAACGACAACGCAACAAAAAGCTGTTGGCAAGATTATTCGTTCTTCAACAGATGGAGATTTGCGTCAGATTGTTAATAATCAAATGAAAGCCAAAGAAGCGCTAGAAACTTGTCAGCGTAAGGTGGCGGAAGCTAAATTAGATATGCAGTTGGTTAAGGCGGAGTATTCTTTTGATAGTAGTAAAATTTTATTCTTTTTTACAGCAGAAGGACGTGTTGATTTTCGTAATTTAGTTAAAGATCTAGCTAAGATGTTTCGTGTACGTATTGAATTAAAACAGATTGGTGTGAGGGATAAGGCAAAGATTATTGGTGGATATGGAGTTTGCGGTAGGGAATTGTGTTGTTCTTCCTATATGAAGGATTTTCATCCTCTTTCAATCAAGATGGCTAAGGATCAAGGGTTGCCGTTGAATCCTTCTAAGATTTCAGGTGTTTGCGGACGCGTTAAATGTTGTATGGCCTATGAATTTCAAGTGTATCGTGAAATGTCTAAGACCTTGCCTAAAATGGGTGGAAAATTTACTTCAGAGACTGGGGAAAAGGGTCGGGTTATTAATGTGGATATTTTAAAGCGTAATATTATCATAGAATTTGCAGAAGGTAAGATTCAAAAGATGAACATTCCAGCAGTTAATGTTAATTAAAGAATTCTTATGCAAGAAAAACGTCAGGATCAGCGTTTTCAGAAGAAGTATACGGTTATTTTTTCATTAAAAGATAATCCTCAAAAAGCTTTTGATATTTCGGGTTTGGTAGATATCAGTAAGGGGGGGTTAAAGTTTACTTCTTATGAGAATTTTACTATTGGGCAAGTGATTAATTTTCAGATTAAATTTCCTTTTCTTTATCCTCAAGTGACAATGATTGATGGAAAGGTTATTAGTGTTAATAAAATTCCAGAAAGCATTGTTCATAAGGTAAGTGTTGAATTTGTTAATCTTCATTCAGATGTGATTCTAATTCTAAATCAGATGGAAGAAATAAATCAGAAAAGTAAGTAAATGAGTTCAAAATTTTTCGTAACAACCCCCATTTATTATGTGAATGATGCTCCTCATATCGGTCATGCCTATACGACTATATTAGCTGATGTTCTAGCTCGTTTTCATCGCATTGCAGGGGATGAAGTTTTCTTCTTAACAGGCTTAGATGAGCATGGCCAAAAGGTTAAGCAGGCTGCTGAAAAACGTAATTTATCTCCACAAGCTCATTGTGACGATTTATCACCTCGGTTTTTAAATCTTTGGAAAGAATTAGATATTCATTTTGATGATTTTGTCCGTACAACTCAAGAGAGACATAAGAAAATCGTTCAGTTGGTTTTGCAGAAGGTTTACGATTCTGGTGATATTTATGTGGATGAATATGAGGGTTGGTATTCGGTTGCCGAAGAACGTTTTATTACAGATACAGAGCAAGTTTCAGGACAATTCCGCGATGTTAAGAGAATTAAGGAAAAGAATTATTTTTTTAAGATGAGTAAGTATCAAAAACAGCTCATTGCCTATATTGAATCTAATCCTAGTTTTCTCCAGCCGGAGCATCGCAAGAATGAAATGTTAGGATTTTTACGTCAGCCATTAGGGGATTTGTGTATATCTCGTCCTAAAGCACGTATGGATTGGGGAATAGAAATTCCTTTTGATAAAGACTATGTCACCTATGTTTGGTTTGATGCGCTTGTGAATTATATTTCCATTCCTGGTTATGGCTCTGATGAAACCAGGTTTAAGAAATGGTGGCCAGCGGATGTTCATTTGATCGGTAAGGATATATTAACGACCCATTCAATTTATTGGACAACGATGCTTTTTTCTTTAGGCCTACCCTTGCCTAAAACAATCTTTGCTCATGGTTGGTGGTTGATAGGGCAGACTAAGATGAGCAAATCCTTAGGTAATGTAGTTAATCCTTTGGATTTGATTCAAGAGCATGGCACTGATGCGGTGCGTTACTATCTAATGCGCGAGATGGTTTTGGGGATGGATGCTAATTTTACCCAGGATTCATTTATCAAATGTTACAACAGTGATTTGGCTAATGATTTTGGTAACTTATTGAACAGAGTTAGTGGGCTAATTACCAAGAACCATGAAGGAAGGATTCCTGACCCAGGTCCTTTAACTGATGTTGAAGAAGCTATTAAAGAACAAGCCAATGCATTGTCTGGTAAGGTGACAGGGTTGATCAATGCGTATCAAGTTCAAGAAGCCGTAGCTTGTGTGATTGAATTTGTTCGTTCTCTTAACAAATATATGGAATCCCAGGCTCCCTGGAAATTAGCAAAGACAGATATGAAGGCGGCTGAGAGGGTTCTTTATACAGCCGCTGAGAGTTTGCGTATTGCTTCTATTATGTTCTCACCTATTATGCCCAACAAAACAGCAACGGTATTAGATGTCCTTGGAGCTAATAATAGTTTGCCTGTTTGGGGAGGGCTTAAAGTCGGTACTATTTTAAAGACTCATCCTGCGTTATTTCCAAGAATTGAATTAGACGACCAACGGAAATCCCTGACATAGAGGGTAAGAAGAAATAATATGGCTATTGAAACAATTAAATGGATCAAGGGTGCAGTACGCATCATTGACCAAACCAAGCTCCCTAATAAATTTGAATACATTTATTGCCACGATGTGAAAACCATGTGGCATGCCATCAAAACCCTGCAAGTGCGTGGAGCGCCTGCGATTGGCGTTGCTGCAGCTTTTGGCGTTTTACTTGGTATTCAAAAATATAAAGGCAGTGATAAGACAAAGTTTTTAAAATTGTTTAATGACACTTGTGAATATTTAGCCTCTTCAAGACCCACCGCAGTGAATTTGTTTAACAAGCTAAGTGAGATGGGGGATGTTGTATTAGAAAATACAGATGCAAGCGTCGATACCCTTAGGAAATTACTGCATCAAAAGTCTATGGATATTTTAAAGGATGACCAAGTCGTTTGCCGGCGTATGGGCGATCACGGCGCTGTTCTAGTTAAGAATGGGATGAGATGTTTGACGGTTTGTAATGCTGGAGCCTTGGCCACTGTTGACTACGGAACAGCGTTGGGCGTTTTTTATAGCGCTAAGAAAAAAGGTAAGAAATTCAGTGTGGTTTCTTGTGAAACCCGTCCACTTTTGCAGGGGGCTAGGCTTACTTGTTGGGAATTGACCCGTGAAGGGATCGATACAACTTTGATATGTGACAATATGGCGGCTTCTTTGATGGCTAAAGGAAAGATCGATATTATTTTTGCAGGTGCAGATCGTGTTGCTTCTAATGGAGATACTGCTAATAAGATCGGCACCTATATGCTGGCAGTACTCGCTAAGTATCATAAGATTCCTTTTTATATTGTAGCGCCTAAGGCTACCTTTGATTTAGAGATTAAATCAGGTAAAGAAATTCCTATCGAAGAACGTAAAGCAGGAGAAGTAACGAATTTTGCTGGAGTCAATATAGCCCCTAAAGGTGTTAAAGTTTACAACCCAGCCTTTGATGTAACTCCCGCGTCCTTAATTAGCGGTATTGTAACCGAGTATGGAATTATCCGTTCTCCGTTTATTACTAATATTGCTAAGGTTCTCAAATGAAAATCAATCAGTTAGGTGAGTTTGGGTTAATTGATCTTATTCGTCGACAGCTGAAGGTTGACTCTAAGGTTATTCGTGGCATTGGCGATGATACAGCTGTATTGCCGTATACTAAAGATAAGTATCTACTTTTTACGACCGATATGATGGCAGAAGACGTTCACTTTTCTCGTCGCATGAAGCCTCAAGAGGTGGGGCATAAAGCTTTAGCTTGTAATATCAGTGATATTGCTTCCATGGGAGGCTTGCCGACCTTTGCGGTTGTTTCCATTGCTCTTCCTAAGAATCTTTCTGTTCAGTATGTCAAAGGTCTTTATCAAGGTATGCAAAAAATAGCCAGCCAGTTTGGGGTCAACATTGTAGGCGGCGATACGATCAAGTCAGATAAGATTGTTATTAATGTGGCCTTATTAGGAGAAGTGAAGAAGAGCCGTTTAGTGACCCGTGATGGTGCAAAAGCAGGGGATTTGGTCTTTGTGACAGGTTATCTTGGGGGAGCATTTAAGTCAAATAAGCATCTGAGATTTACGCCCCGCGTTGAACAAGCTCAATTCTTAGTTAAGAATTTCAAACCTTCTGCCATGATGGATTTATCGGATGGTTTAGCCGGTGATTTAAGTCATATTTTGAAAGCTTCTAGGGTGGGGGTTCAGCTATGGAATGAAGAGATCCCAAGAGTCCAAAGGTGTTCTTTAAAACAGGCTTTAACCGATGGAGAAGATTTTGAATTATTATTTACCTTATCTCAAGTTAAGGCTAAGAAATTATTAGATTGGCAGCAGAGAAGTAAACAGTGGTTCTTTTATCCGATTGGCTGCATTGTTTCTAACCGCAAAGAATGTATTTTTTCTAAAAGTTTTACACATTTCTAAACAGTCTATTAATTTTTTCTTGACAAATCTTCCTGTTTTCTTAAAATACGTCATTGTAAGACGTATTTAATAAGTTATTTCTAATAATATCTGTAATAATTCGTCGATAAAGAAGATAATTCTAAATGTATAAGGGTACTTATTTTGCTATGAAAGAAGAAAAAAGAGAGATTGATCCCAAGATTTTAAGCGAAATAGTGGAAGCTGTTGGGAAGATGAAATATGGGGAAGTGGTAATTACCATCCATAACTCAAAGACTGTTCAGATTGAAGAGAGAAACAAGAAACGATTTAATTAAGCGACCATACTTGTGGAGTTGTTCAAAACCATCTTATTCGTAACTGACTGCATAGGCAGAAGAATTCGGAGAAATTATGGAGGGAAAAATGAAAGATAAGAAAATAGTTTTCTTTAGTGTTTTACTTTATGCTTGGATAACTTGTCTTCCTGTTAAAGCATCTGCACACGAGAATATTTTTGGGTTCGTCTATTTAACAGAGACGCTACCAAGAGGAAAATGGGAAGTGGAGCAGGTTTATGAAGGGAAATATGGGAAACATCAGGGAAGATATGCTAATTCTTATTTTCGAACTGAGCTTGAATATGGAGTAACAGATAGATTTCAAGCTTCCGCATATGTCAATACCCGTCATGTCTATGCTCATAAGAATAATGTTGATGGAACAACGGGCGGAGAAAATGTTCCTGATAATCGTGATTCGGATCAAAAGTACAATCGATACAAATTTGAAAGTATTTCTTTGGAAGGTATTTATCAATTGCTTAATCTTTACAAGGATCCTATTGGTTTAGCTCTTTATTTGGAGCCTGCTTTTGGCTCAAAAAAATATGAAATTGAACCAAAATTACTTTTTCAAAAGAATTTTCTTGAGGATCGATTAGTGCTGGCTCTCAATATAGCTTGGGAAATGGAATGGGCTAGAGAGAAAGATGAAGAGGGGATGCTTTCTAAATGGGAACATGAGATGGAATATCAAAACACCTTAGGAGCTTCCTATCTTTTTGCTCAAAATTGGAGAGCAGGGGTGGAATTTCAAAATGTGAACAAATTTGGAACGTTCAGCCTTCATGATGCAGAGCATAGTGCTTATTTTTTAGGGCCTGATCTTCATTATGCCAATAAGAATTATTGGATTACAGGCGCAGTATTATTTCAATTGCCTGTGGCTCATGGTTTTAGCGAGGAACAAAGAGAGATTATTCAAGGAGGAAGAATCTTTGGCCATGAGCGTTCAGCCGTACAATTAAATGTTAAAATGGGATGGAGTTTTTAAAAAGGCTTTGTATGAATTATCAACAATGGAATAAAGTTTTACTTGGACTAACGGTTTTAGCTCCCATTCCTTATGTTGCCTATGCAGAGGTTTATTTATCTGAGCAGCAAGCTGTTGACATTTTTTTTCCTGGCATGAATATGAAAGCTAGCTGGATGGATTTAACGCCTGTAGAAGTAAAATTAATTGAAAGATCATCCAGGGAGAGGGTGCTGCGGCCTCATATTCGCATATGGAAAAGTGATCAAGGGCAGGCTGTGATCATTGACGAGGTCGTTGGTAAACATGAATTCATTACCTATGCGGTAGCTTTAAATTCAGACGGGACAGTCAAGGGTATTGAAATTATGGACTATCGGGAAACCTATGGTTATCAGGTCCGTGATTCAAGCTGGAGAAAAAATTTTATTGGTAAGAAAATCACAGACCCTTTAAAGGTTGATAAGGATATTCCTAATATCAGCGGAGCTACGCTTTCTTCAGTTCATGTTACTAATGGGGTTCGACGTGTTCTGTATACTTATGAAATCCTTAAGTCAAAAGCTTAAACGTCTTAGGCCTTTGCTTGGCACCTATGTTTCCATTGAATTGGAAGGGGAAGGCGATGAAAGACAGCTTAATGCTTGTATTACGGAAGGATTTGAAGCTATTAACGAGATAGATCAATTGATGAGTTATCATCGTTCAGATAGTGATTTAACATGTCTTAATCTATCAAGAGCAGGGGAATGGATAGAAGCTTCTCCTTTAACCTGTGAAGTATTACAAGTATCTAATGAATTGTATTCTGCCTCTAACGGAGTATTCGATATTCGTTGTGGAGCTTTTTTGGCAAAACAAGGAATTATTCCTAATCCATTTGAGAAAGAGATTAATGTTTTAAATTATCTGGATATTTTACCTGTTGAAATTAATGGAGTGTGGGTTAGAAAAACAGGTGATTGGATCTTGGATTTAGGGGGCATTGCCAAAGGATATGCTGTTGATTGCGCAGTCAAAAGAATTAAACAGCAGTCTTTAGGGATGAATTTTTCAGGAATCGTCAATGCAGGGGGGGATTTATCTGTCTGGGGAGAGATTGATGTGTCGATGGCAACTCGAATAGAAGCAAGTGAAAACCCAATGATTTATTCATTCAAGGTTAATGAGACAGCTGCTGCAACATCAACAGTACGGAATATTTACTTGCCGCATCTTAATTCTTGTGGGCATGTAAGAATGCCTTCAGGAGTTCTCTTAGAAGAATCAAAGACGGTTACTATTTTCGCCAAGCAATGTTTGTTAGCTGATGCGTTAACAAAAATTGTATTATTAGCTCCAGGAGATATTGCAAAGAGATGCCTGTCTGTGTATGAGGCCGAAGCTGCTGTCTTTTTATCTAATGGTCAATTTGAGAAAGTGATCAATTAATAATGAGTCGAACAAGAAAAGAGATTCTAAGACCTCCGCAGAAGATGATTTTTTATGTCGTTTGTGGGCTTTTATGGTTGACAGGAGTTGTTTGGATCTATTTTTGTTATTGTGTGCATATAGAGGTGGATTTTGGAATACAGACACATCCTGCTCAAACAATAATGTTAAGAATTCACGGGGCAGCGGCTATGATTTTTTGTATTATTCTTGGGACAATGTTGTATCATATACGTCCAGGTTGGAAGCAGAAGCTTCAGCGTTTTTCCGGTTTGTCTTTGATCATAGTTTGCATTTTTTTAATTTTAAGCGGATGGGGCTTGTATTATGAAGGCAATGAACAATTGCGTAATTTCATAAGCACTGTGCATTCTGTTTTGGGAATTATTTTTCCTGGGATTGTTTTCTTTCATGTATGGAGAATTATTCAAGACAGATCGAAGGCTAGTCATATAAAAGTGAGGTAAGAGCATGCAAACAATACTTGTTTTTGTTATTATTAGTATTAGTTTATATTATTTGATAAGAAGTTTTGTGAAATCTCTTCGTTCTGAGAAACAAGGCCATTGTTCAGGTTGTGGGAAGGAATAATTATGTCTTGGTGGAAAGAATTATTTAAATCTAAGAAATGTGAATGTTCTTGTTGTACTCCTACACAAAAGCTTTCTGCAGCTTCTACAGGAAAAAGTTTGGAAATTAAGTGTCTTCATGGAGAAGAAGGAGCTTGCCAACGTATGCGCGAGATGGGTTTTTGTGAATCATCAATTGTTGAGAAAATTTCTGATAGCGGGGCTTTGATCTGTAAGGTTTGTGATAGTAAGGTTGTGATCAGTAAAGAATTGGCAGAAAATATTATTGTTCAGGATGTTTGTCAGCTTCAAGGACACAATAAAGCAGATAAGAATTCAAGAATCACTCTTTTGAGCCATATGTCTTTAGGTCAGAGGGGAATTATTGACGATTTTACTTCTGGCAGTGATGATTGTGAAAGAATTGAAGAGATGGGGGTGACCCCAGGGGAAGAAGTTGAGATTGTTCGTTATGCTCCCATGGGAGACCCTATTGAAATTAAAGTCCGTGGGTATTCTCTTTCCTTGCGTAAACAAGAGGCGGAGAGAATCAAGGTCAAGCTGGTTCTATAATTTTTATGCCTCAAGAACAAACAATTAAAACAATAGCTCTTGCTGGAAATCCTAATTCTGGTAAAACAACTCTTTTTAACGCTTTTACGAAATTGCGTCAGAAGGTAGGTAATTATGCTGGGGTAACTGTTGAGAAAAAGACAGGAACCTTAGTTTTAGCTAAAGATCGCGTGATCAATGTTATTGATTTGCCTGGAACGTATAGTTTAGCGGTACGTTCTCCCGATGAACAAATTGCGCGTGATGTGTTATTAGGAAAAGCGTTAGATACTCCAAAACCTGATATGGTTGTTTGTGTGGTGGATGCAGGAAATTTGGAGAGAAATCTTTATTTGGTAAGTCAGATTCAAGATTTAGGTTTACCCATTATTATTGCGCTTAATATGATGGATGAGGTTCAATCAAAGGGACGTGAAATTGATGTTGTTCAATTATCCAAGAAATTAGGGGTGCCGATCATTCCTACGATTGCCAATCAGAATAAAGGCATTGAAGAACTCAAAGAATTAATTGCTGTTGGAGTTGAAGTTGAGTACAAGCGTGGTTGGCGCATGGCTCCTGATTTAGAGGAAGATGTTGAACATTTAGTGCGACTTTTAGTTCAGCATCAAGGGATGTCTCCCAATGAAGCATTTGCGGAAGCCCTAGTTTTTTTATCTGTTTGGCCAAAATTGAAGAATGAAGAGAAATCAAATTCCACCCAACACTTCTATAAGCAAGAATTAATTTCCCAGATTACGGTGATTCAAGAACGTTTTAAACAAAAAGGGTTGCGTGCGAAAACAGCATCAATCGAAGCTCGCTATGATTGGATTAAATTTGTAATTAAAGATTGCGTGAAAGACAAAAATAAAAATGGACCTGATATTACCGAGCGTATTGATGCCGTATTAACGCACAAATTTCTTGGATGGATATGTTTCTTAGGGATTATGGGTTTGATGTTCTATTTGATCTTTACGATAGCTCCCATTCCTATGGATTTTATTAATAGTATTTTTGTTAAATTAGGAGACTGGGTCACAGCTGTAATGCCTCCAGGAGATTTGCGGGATTTAATAGCGAATGGTATTATTGCGGGGGTCGGTGGCGTGATGGTATTTTTGCCACAGATTTTAATTTTATTTTTCTTTATTGGGTTGTTACAGGATACGGGTTATATGGCGCGCGCTGCTTTTATTATGGATAGAGTCATGAATAAGGTAGGGCTTCATGGGAAATCATTTATCCCCCTATTAAGTTCTTTTGCCTGCGCTATTCCAGGAATCATGTCGGCTAGAACTATTGAAAGTCCTAAGGATCGTTTAGTAACAATCTTGGTAGCACCGCTAATGAGCTGTTCTGCTCGTCTTCCGGTTTATGCGGTCATGATTGCAGTGATTATGCCAATGGCCAGTGGATTACAGAAGGCGGGATTGATGCTTGTCATGTATTTGATCGGTATTGTTGGGGCGTGTCTTATGGCTTGGTTATTTAAGAGCACTCTGTTGCGTTCACAAAAACCTGTGTTTATTATGGAATTACCGCCGTATCGCATGCCGTCTTGGAAAGCTATTGTTATTTCGATGTGGGAGCGCAGCGGTCTTTTTATTAAACGTGCAGGGACGGTGATTTTAGCAATGTCGATCGTTCTTTGGGCTCTGATGACCTATCCTAAACATCCGGGTTTTGAAAAAGGGGAAGCTTTGAAGCATAGTTTTGCAGGACAGGCGGGCACCTTAATGGAGCCAATCATTAAGCCGTTAGGATATGATTGGCGTGTGGGGATTGGACTGGTAGGTTCTTTTGCTGCAAGAGAGGTATTTGTTTCCACCATGAGCATTGTTTTTAATGTGGGTGAAGATGCTAAAGAAGATACTTTGCGCGAAGCTTTTCAAAAAGCCCAATGGCCTGATGGAAGACCATTATTTACTCCTTTGGCGTGTTTAAGTTTGATGATTTTTTATGTTTTTGCTATGCAGTGTATTAGCACTATTGCGCTTGTTTATCGTGAGACAAATTCTTGGCAATGGCCGCTGTTTCAATTTGTGTATATGTTGATTCTTGCTTATTCAGCTTCGCTTGTCGTGTATCAAGGCGGCCGTTTATTAGGGTTTTAATATGTCTGAGAAAATTTTAACTAAAAGCTCCCAAGAAACCATTACAAGGGCTGCGGATTTTTCTAAAAAACTTAAAGTTGGGGATATTATTTTGCTCGATGGAGATTTAGGAGCAGGCAAGACTACCTTTGTCAAAGGATTAGCCCAAGGGCTCAAGGCTAATTTGAAAGAAGTTGTTTCTCCAACCTTTGTCTTAATGAATATTTACAATGGAAGGATTCCTATCTATCATTTTGATTTATATCGTCTGGAAAAACCTGAAGAAATAGCTTCATTAAACATCGATGAATATTTACAAGGTGATGGAGTGGCTGTTATTGAATGGCCCAAGCGTCTGGGAGAAGCAATGCCCCAGGATGCCTATTGGATTGAATTTAAACACAAGGACGAAAATACCAGAGAGATATGTATATCCTATCCCTTGAAACTTCAACAAAGAACTTCTCGTTAGCAATTTCTAAGGATGAGAAGGTCTTGCGATTTCGTAGAATCCGTACCGATAAGATTCTAGAATCATCGATGATTGCTTCTATTGAGAATCTATTAGAATCCTGCCAATTAACTTTTAAGAAAGTTGATGCCGTAGCTGTTGGTTTAGGCCCTGGGTCTTTTACCAGTTTAAGGGTGGGTCTATCAACGGTTAAAGCGTTTGGATTAGCGACTAACAAGAAAATAGTGGGTGTGAGTAGTTTAGATGTTATAGCAAACGGTGTGTTGGGACAAAAGGCCGATCAAGTCTGTGTTCTGGTTGATGCAAGGCGGGGTAAAGTTTATGTGGCTATTTATGATATGAAATTAAACCGCAAAACAGATTATTTGTTAACAACTATTGAGGATGTTTTAGATCGCGTACAGGGAAGGACATTATTTGTAGGAGATGGAATCCCTCTTTATAAAGATCAAATTGAAGCAGCGTATGTATCCTATAACAAGAAGAATACAACTGAATGTAAGCCAATCTTTGCTATAGAGAAGTCTTGGTATCCTAAAGCAGCCCAATTGGCTAAACTAGCATTTAAGAGGATGGAATTAAAGAATTATGATGATCCAGCAAGTATTGTTCCTATATATCTTTATCCGCAAGATTGTCAGGTAAATCGTTCATGAATACTCAAATCTTTCATCCTTTAACATGGGCTCGAATAGATCTTAAAGCACTTGAGCATAATTGGGCTGAATTGAAAAAGTTAGCGGCTTCGAATATGACCCATAATGCAGGGGTTGTGGCTGTTATCAAAGCAGATGCCTATGGTCATGGGATGATTCCTGTAGCTCAAGTGTTATCAGAGAATGGGTGTAAGTTTTTTGGAGTTTCCAATGTGCAGGAAGGAATTCTTTTAAGAGAGGCTGATTTTAAACAAAAGATTCTCTTGTTTGAAAGCACCTTGCCTCAAGATGCTCAAGCTATTGTTGAACATAGCTTAATAGCTACGGTTTGTAATTTAGAATTAGCCCATGAACTTGATAAAGTCTCGAAGAGTCTTAAAGTAGAAACTTCTATTCATATTAAAGTAGATACGGGAATGGGGCGTTTAGGAATTGCTGAAGAGGAAGTCTTAAGTTTTGTTAAAGAAATACAAAATAAATACACATCATTAAAGCTTGAGGGGATTTATACCCATTTTCCTGTTGCAGATACGGATCGTGATTTTACTTTCTCCCAGATGAGACGTTTTCGTGATATTGTTCTTACGTTAGAAAATAATTTCATTACATTTACCTACGTGCATGCAGGAAATAGTATGGGTTTAGGAGATTATAAGAGTGAATTATTTAATTTAGCTCGTCCAGGTCTTATGCTTTATGGTCTTTATCCATTAGAAGAGTTAAGAAAGAGGATCAATCTTAAACCAGTGATGAGTGTGAAAAGCAAAATCATTTTTGTTAAGACAATTAAGAAGGGCCAGGGTATCAGCTATGGGCATACGTTTAAGGCTAAAGAAGACACAACGATTGCAGTTTTACCAATAGGCTATAGTAATGGTTATTTACGTTCTTTATCAAATAAGGCTTTTGTTTTGATTCACGGAGTGCGCTGCCCATTGGTTGGGAGGGTAACCATGGATCAGGTTATTATCGATATTTCTGCATTAGAACTTTCAGGTAAGCTGCCACGTATTTCTGAAGAAGCAGTTCTTATTGGTTATCAGAAAGAAGAACATATTACCTGCAATGAAGTTGCCAATTGGGCAGATACTATCAGCTATGAAATAGTTTGCTCCCTTGGTAGTCGCCTTCCTAAAGTTTATTCTAATTAATATCTTAATTTAATGGCTGTAAGGCCGATGATGAGAAATGTGATTGGAGCAACGAAGGCTGAGCTCCAGGGAGGAAGTGCCCCACCTTTACCTAAAGCTAGTCCTACCGAATCCAGGACATAATAAAGAAAACCAATGATTAAAGCTACTCCAATGGATGTGAAGGTAGCTGCTTTTCTTTTACCTGCATTTGTTAAAGCAAAAGGAAGGCCAGTTAGAATAATGACAATATTGCATAAGGGGAGAGCTATTTTTTGAAAAAGATCTACTTTGAGATTATTAACTGTTTTAACAGCTCCGCTACCTGAAAAACGTTCAATATATCCGCTAAGTTGTCGAATATTCATTGAGCTTACATCAAGTCGTTGTCTTAGAAAATCTTTAGGAGTTTCTTTAATATCCATCAGTTTTTCTGGATAGATTTTGATTTCACCTGGCATATTGGGTAAATTAGAATTGTATTCAGTAATTTGACAGTTATAAAATTTCCACGCAATTCCTGTCCAAACACCTTTTAAAGCAACAATCTTTTCAATTAAGTTTTGATTTTTATCGTGACCGATAATAGATATACCATTTAAGATTTTTGTATTTGGATCGAAGGTGTCTATAAAGTAAAGTCTGTTCTTAAGGCCGTAAAGAGTAAAATTCTTAATAATGGGAAGAGATTGGCCTTTTTCATTCTTTTCCGTAATGGTGACCTTGATTTGGGATTCACGAAGTTGTTGATTCATAAGAGAAGATTGGGGGACGAAACATTCATTTACTAATAGAACAATAGCAGAAATCGTAAGGGCAAATATAAGGGCTGGTCTTGTAACTTGCCAGAAATTCATACCACTGCTGCGGATCGCAACAATCTCATTATGATTGCTTAAATTGCTGTATGTGAATAGAGTAGCCATTAAACAAGAAAGAGTTGATGTGTTAACAATAATCATAGGTAAGAAAGATAAATAGTATTGACCAATGATGAGTAAAGGAACTTCTTTTTCAAGAAAATCCTGTAAAAGGCCAAAGGCATCAATGAGAATAAATAAAAAAGCAAAGGTGATGACCATCCCAAGAAAGATGGAGACAATGGATTTAAGGATGTAGCGGTCTATGATACGCATAATCTCCAGTTCATAATGATAACGATGATACCACCAATAAGATCAGGAATCCACATGATCAAGGAGGGATCTAAAACGTTTTGGGTTGCAATGCCTTGACAAGCTAATGATAAAATATAGTAGGGAGCAGCAAAGAGAACGGCTAAAAGAACATTAGCCGATTTAGCTCTGCGATGGGTAATTACAGCAAACGGAAATCCTAGAAGAATGAATAATAGAGGGGTCAGAGACCAGGCTAGACGCCTGTGATATTCAGTAATTAAAGGGGAGGAATCAATGGAGATTTTATTAAATTCTTCAATCTTATCTTTTAGTTCACGCATGGTCATAGATTTAGGTTTTTTATCCATTTTTGTTTTTTGCTTGGATAAATCCATAGTGATAAAAGAATTTTGAAAATTAAGTTTATAGAAATTGTTGGGGTTTTTTAGATCAGGTTCATCGGAAGTTCCATTAATAAGTTTAAGCATGAGCTTGTCTTGACCAGGAATTTTAACAAACTCTCCTTCTTGTGCAATGATGGTGCGCGTAGGTTTCTGGGCTTGGGGTTGATAAATTCTCACCCCGTAGAGACGAGCATTATCAATACGATAAATAAATACGATATATTTATCAAAAGCATTGATAAAAGATCCAGCTTCTAATAGGGCTGTTGGATTTTGTGATCCGGTTTCTTGTAAAATGTGTGATTGGGCGTCATAGGCAAAAGGGATGACGCGATCGTTAAGAATATAGACGAGTAAGCTTAAAGTTATACCTATAATAAAAAGTGGGGTTAAGAGTTTTCGTAAATAAACTCCGCTGGCTCGCATGGCTAGGATTTCATTCTCTGCAGAAAGGCGACCGAAGGTTAAAATAATAGTTACTAAGCAGGCAATGGGTAAGGTGTAGCCTAAAAGAATTGGGATGTAATAAAGAAAGACTTTGCTGATAGCTAGTAGAGAAATTCCTTTGTTAATTACTTTATTGGCTAGTTGAGGTAAATAACCTAACAAAAATACAGATGTTAAGACGCTGATTGAGATGGTAAATGGTAGAAGACATTCTTTAAGGATATAGTTACGAAGAATTCTCATGGGGTAATAGCTGGTGTCAATACTCCAACGTAGGCGGCTCCAGCATTTTTAAGAGCTTCTGCTGCAGCGTTAACGGTGGAAGCTGTTGTTAATAAATCATCGACGATTAAAATGTTTTTGTCGGCGATGTCTTTGAGAGAGATTATTCTAAAAGCGTCACACACGTTTGTCCAGCGTTGTTTTTCTTCACTAAAGGTTGTTTGACTGGGGGTTCGTTTCTTACGGGTTAGAATATCAGTCCTGGAAATGAGTTGATATCTCTCAGCGATCATTTGACTTAAGAGTTCAGCTTGATTAAAACCTCTTTCTCGATATCGAGTAGGATGAAGAGGAATGGGAATAATAATATCAAACTGTTCTAAAGTGATATGGTAGGTATCAATATAATTGATCATTAGATTGAAAAAGAGTTTTCTTAAGTATGTTTTTCCGTAATATTTATAAGCATGAATTAATTCAGGCAAGGGGTTGTTATAAATACAGGCTGACCAAGCAATATCAAAGTTGTAATTATTTTCTAGACAAGATAAACAGTATCCTTGTTCATTAAAAATATTTAGATGTCTGGAGCATTTTAAGCAAAATGGCGGAACGTTAAGAGAGATAGAAGACAAACAGGAATCACATAATTGTTTTTGATGGGAACTTTGTAGATATTTTCGGCAGAGGAAACAATTATCAGGAAAAGCCAATTCTTTAATGCCTTGCAAAAAATCTTGAAGCATGATTTATGATACCATATAATGATTCAACTTAAAAATCTTATGTCTCTATGGGAGTAATTATGATAAAAGCTTTGGTTTTGTCAGTGGCATTTATAGCGTTACCTCTTTGCATAGTTTGGGCAGGGTATACATCAAATGTGACTATATTAGATAAAAAGGATATGATTAGTTTAACTGATGAGAAATTAACCGATGTCTATATAGATACTGTGGTTGATGTACAGGCTAGAAAGGATTTTTTTAATCGTTTTGGCCTTGTTGGTAAAGATTTAGATGATTATAAGGCTGTAATGAAATATCGTCTTTTGCTTTTAATGGAAATTCATAGTCGTAATTTGGATATTCCGCAGTTCGAACGTTATTAGAGATTTAAATAGGGGACAGGCTCTATTTCTATTTATAGCATTTTAAAAAACAGGGCCTGTCCCCTATTTAAGAAAGCTAAAATCTTATGACCACTACGATCGATCAGGATAAATCTAAATTGTTGGATATTCTTAAAAAAGAAGCCTTTTTTAAAGGAAGATTTATTCTTTCCTCTGGGAAGGAAAGTAATTTTTATCTGGATGCTAGGCTTGTGACCTTAAGCGCTCCTGGAGCTTATTTAACGGGAAAGATTATGTTCGACATGGTTAAAAATGATAGTATTGATGCTATTGGAGGCCCAACCCTAGGGGCAGACCCTATGGTCGGTGCCATTGCATCTTTGAGTTATCAAGTAGGCAAGCCTATCCCAACGTTTATTATCCGAAAAACGCCGAAAGTTCATGGAAAAGGACAGCAAGTAGAGGGTCCTATCTTGAAAGAAGGATCCACTGTTGTTATTATCGATGATGTGGCAACTACGGGGAAAGCTTTTGTGGAATCGATTGAAGTATTACAGAAGATGAATGTAAAGATTAAGAAAGCTATTTGTATTATCGATCGTGGGGAAGGGGCAAGAGAAGCTTTACTTAAGTATAATGTCCCTATGGAATCTATATTCACCTTTGATCAATTTACTTCATGACGAAGATTATCTTAGCTTCAGCATCTCCTCAGCGTCGTAATCTCATTAAGATTTTAGACCTTCCGTTTATTATTGTTCCAAGTAAAGCTAAAGAAAAAGATTTTTTAACGAAAGGTGTTATTCATTTGGTTGAGCACAATGCTTTGCTTAAAGCAAAAGATGTTGCTTCTCGTTTTAAGTTGGGACTTGTTATTGGATGCGATACGGTTGTTTTTTCACATAAGAAACGTTTGATTCTTAAACCTAAAGATCTTAAGGAAGCAAAGAAAAACTTAATGGAGCTTATGGAAGAGCCCCATTGGGTTTATTCAGGGCTGGCTGTCATTGATGCTCGAACAAAAAAAGTATTGGTTGATTATGAAAAGACTAAGATCTTTATGAAGCCTTTATCTTCGAGAGAAATCGATCGGTATCATGCTAAAGTTTCTCCTTTAGATAAGGCAGGTGGATTTGATATTGAAGGGACGGGGGCATTGTTTATTTCTCGTATTGAAGGTTGTTATTTTAATGTTGTTGGTTTGCCTTTGGCTAAACTTTCAGAAATGTTAAGAAAGTTAAATATTAAAGTTATATGAAACTATTTCTTGTCACCCCCGAACCTGCCTGCCGGCAGGCAGGTGTTTTTTATCGGGGGTCCAGAGTTTGGTTATTCTTATTATGGATTCCCGCTTTCGCGGGAATGACATTCTCTTTCTCCGGTTGTGAGACACAATATAACACTGCTTTAAAACGGCAAGAGACTCTTTTATACAGCGATGATAAAGAGAAGAATATGGGAGCTTCTGTAGCTCTTTCTGTTGAAAAGACAATGAAGTTGGATACAGATGTTGATATTAATGAAAGGGTAGAAAAGATCTTAAAGAAGATTGTATCCGTCTGTGATCGGCAAGAGTTGGTTTATACGATTCGTGTGATCGATGATGATGTGATGAATGCTTTTAGTTTACCTGGTGGATATATCTATATTTATAAGGGGTTGATTGATAAAATGGACAATGATGATCAGTTGGCAGGAGTGATAGGTCATGAGGTAGCTCATGTGGTTGCTAAACATTCCCTCAAACGATTACAAGCAGCCTATGGATCGATGATTTTAGAGGGGGTTGCTGTAATTTCTGGTCAAGGAGCTTTGGCTTCGGGGATTGATTTAACAGCGTCATCGGTATTTTTTATTAATTCAAGGGAAGATGAATTTCAGGCGGATCGATTAGGGGTTAAATATATGAAATTAGCTGGGTATGATTCTAGTCAAATGAAGTTAATGTTGGCTAAGCTTTTGAAAGAATCTGAGAAAAAAGGGCCGCAGTCTATAAGTTATTGGCGAAGCCATCCGTATATTCCATTACGGATGGCTAAAGTTGATAAAGAAGCCTATGGTAAGGGACAGTTTAAAGATTATTTGAATTTGACAGGAGAAGATAGGTGAGAGTTCTTTTCTCATTTTTATTTATATTATTTTTTGGAGTTATCTCTTCTCAAGCATCTTCGGTGTGTATTAAGAATGGATGTGTTAATGTTGATGTGGTTAGTGAGCCTAAAGAATTGCAACGAGGTTTACAAGGTAGAGAAAATTTAACGTATAATCAGGGCATGCTTTTTGTTTTTAAGACGGATGATTTTCAACGCTTTTGGATGAAAGATATGAAATTTGCAATCGATATGATTTGGATAGATAATCAAAGAAGGATTGTAACCATTGCTCCGTCAAGGCCTCCATGTAAAGAGGATCCTTGTGAGGTCTATTCTTCTTCAAAGCAGGCTCGTTATGTTTTGGAGGTTGCTTCTGGTTATTCTAGGAAGCATCATTTAAAAGAAGGAGATGTTGTTAGAATAAGAATATGATCATCCTTATTTCTTTATCAGTTGCTCTTAGTTTAACTGTCGTTTATTTAATGATGGTGAATCGTCAACTTTATCAAGAAAATTTACACAAGACACATAAATTAGAGGATACGATTAAGGAGCTTAAAGCAGCTCAGATCAAGCTTTTAGAAAGTGGAAAGACTTCCGCTCTTGCCTCATTAAGTGCCGGGATTTTGCATCAAATTAGTCAACCGATTACAGCTATCCATGGGTTTGTTCGTTTTATGAAGAAAGAAATGAAGCCAAATGATGTGTTTTATAAGCCAGTGATGCTGATGGATGAGCAATCAACGTATATTCGCGATATGTTAGAGAATTTGATGGAATTGGTACGTCATCGTAAGATTCAAAAAGATGCGGTTGATATCAATGTTGTTTTAACTAAGGCTATGAATTTGTTGAGCGATGAGCTGCGTATACGCCGTATAGGGTGGGATATGCATTTAGATAGTGAAATGCCTGAAGTGTTTGCAGATGCTCTCCATTTACAGCAGGTGTTTATGAATTTAACGGTTAATGCCATGGAAGCTTTAAGTGAAAAGCCAGCTGGAACAACTAGAACAATCGATGTTTTTACGCAATGGGATCAGATTCGGGCCAAGAATATAATTCGTTTTAAGGATAATGGTCCAGGGATTGATCCTCAAGCAAAGGAGAAAGTCTTTGATCCTTTCTTTTCGACAAAAGAAAAAGGTTCTGGTGTAGGATTAGCCTTGTGTCATGATCTAATTGTAGAGCATGGTGGGACAATTGAAGTGGATAGTAGCAAAGAGGGTACTGTTTTTAGTATCTATCTTCCGTGTTTAGTTAAAGCCGTCTAAAATAAGGAGAGGTTTTTATGAGTACAACGACAACCAATCCCATTAAGATACTTGTTGTGGATGATAAAAAGATTATTCAAGATTTCTTTGATTTCACCTTAGGGTTTTATGGCCATCAGATTACGGTGGTGCACGATCCTAGCGGGGTTGCAGGTTTATTAAAGACAAAAGTTTTTGATATTGTTTTTTTAGATATGGTTATGCCTGATACAAGTGGTATAGAAGTTTTAAAAGAGATTAAACGTGTTTCTCCGAATTTACCTGTTGTGATGATGAGCGGTTATTCTATTCAAGAGCAGAAAGATGAGGCGATTCGTTTAGGAGCTTGTGGGTGTTTAAAGAAACCTTTTGAACTTGAGGATATTCGTAAGATCATTAAGGAAGTTATTAGTCGTGATGTGTAGCGTTATTTCGTGAAAATTTCAATTATTATTCCAGCCAAAGATGAAGAAAAACGCCTTCCTATTTTTCTAAGGTCTGTTGTCGATTATTGTCTAAAATCTGTGCATCAGTATGAAATTATTATTGTTGATGACGGAAGCCAAGATCTCACTAGTGAAGCTGCTCTTAAGTTTCAGAAGGAATTCCATTTATTAAAGGTTATTACTTTAGAACGTAATCATGGGAAAGGTTATGCTGTAAAACAAGGCTTCTTTGCAGCTAGCGGTGATATTATTTTATTCCTAGATGCAGACGGTTCTACTGATCCGCAAGAAATCGAACGACATTTACCTTTGTTTAAACAAGGGTATGATATTGTTATAGGCTCAAGAGTTTTAACAGATGGGAAATCCCAAGTAAAGACATTGGTTTATCGTAAATTGATAGGAATTGCTTTTAACTTTTTTGTTCATCTTTTACTAATTAAGAATATCAAAGATACTCAATGTGGTTTTAAGATGTTTCGGGCTTCCGTTGTACATAATTTATTTGGACGCATGTATCTCGGTGGTTTTGGCTTTGATTTGGAGCTGCTATATCTGGCGCAAAAGATGAATTATCGTATCAAAGAAGTTGCTATCAATTGGACCCATGTTGATGGAAGTAAAATTAATCTTATTAAGGATTCTCTTAAGATGTTCTTTAATATTATTCAAATTAAGAATTGGCACTATCCTCCTATTAATACGGAAGCTCAACATATGTCGGTGAAAGAACTCATTAATATGCATCATCAAAGCAAGAAGCATTGGTGGTTTAAAGCTAAGGGAGAATTTTTTCGTAAGATTGTATCAACTTATAACTTTGATAGAAAATTAATCTTAGATGCTGGTTGCGGGACAGGTCACAACTTAGAATTTTTACGTTCTCAAGGTAATTATGTGGGGACAGATGTTATGTTTGAAGCTTTGGAGTTCTGTCAAGAAGCAGGGGCTGATCTTTTAGTGCAGGGGAATTTAAAAAATATAGGTTTTCGTTCTAAGGTTTTTGATGTTGTTTTCTCGCTTGATGTTATTGAGCACATTACAGATCATGCTTCAGTTATGCAGGAATTAAAGAGAGTTCTCAAAGATGATGGGCTCTTAATTCTATGTGTTCCAGCTTTCCGTTTCTTGTGGAGTCCTCACGATGAGTCTCTATCTCATATGCGTCGTTACAGTAAAAGTGATTTTACTGATTTGATAGAGGATAGTGGTTTTAAGATTCAACGCATGGGCTATCTTTTTGGTCTTATTTTTCTACCTGTAGCTGTAATACGGGTTTTTCGTAAGATTTTTTCAAAAAACTATCAAAGTGATACATCATCTTCTTGTGCTTTACTTAATGATTGGTTGTTTCGTCTTTTGCAATGGGAAGTTCAGATGATGTCAAAAGTTTCGTGGCCTTTTGGGACATCTTTATACACGGTAGTCTCCAAACGCTAATAGAAAATCATCATGATAAAAACTTGTGTTTTGCGTTTTTCAATAGTCATCATGGTTATCACCATCTTGGCATCTTTCATTTTACATTTTTATAAAATCGATAGTATTCCTTACGGGTATCATGTTGATGAGCTTTCAGATGCGGTAACGGTAGAATGTTTAGCCACCGAAGGGGTGGATGCTCATGACAATCATTACCCAATTTTTGGACAGCTTAATTATGGTACACCAAAACCTGCGACCTATATGTATCCAGCGGTTCTTTGGGGTAAGGTATTTAATTTTACTGTTCCTAGTTTACGTTCCTTTAGTGTTGCGGGGCATTTGCTTGGCATTGTAGGTTTGTTTTTCTTGGGACGTTTATTCTTTGGGAATACTGGCGGACTTTGGGTTGTTTTTGCAGCTACTATTTCACCTTGGGTATGGGTTTCCTCACGGGTTGCATTTGAATCTCTTTTAGCTCCAACATTTTTTATTTGGGGTTTATATTTCTTTTTTAGACGACAAACATATATTCATTGGGCTCTGGCAGGTCTGTTTTTTGCAGCTGCGATGTATTCCTACCCACCTATGCGTCTGCAGATTCCTTTAATGCTTCTAACCTTAGGAGTTTATTCAATTAGAAAGATGAAGATTTCTTTATCTTTAGTTACCGTTTTTTGTTCATTTCTTATAGCACCGCTTATTCCTTTATTTATGAATATCCTAAATGCAGGGGAGGCCCTGCAAAGATTTAAATCGATTAGTATTTCAGCGCCAGCGTTCTTAAAAATGATAGGTAAGACTGATTCATTCCAAGATCTTTTGCAAATCTTCCTTTCTAATTATCAATTACATTTAACTCCTCAATTTCTTTTCTTAACGGGTGATCCTTCCCTTGTACATTCCACAGGGCATTTTGGAATTTTAAGTTGGTTGGATCTAGTTGCTTTATTTGCTGCATTCTTCTTTCTGGGTATCTTATTAACTAAATGGGGTAGAGAGAGAAATCCTTGGGTTAAAGATTGGATGCTTCTTTTATGGATAGTAGTTAATATTTTTTTAGGGATTATTCCTTCAGCATTAACAAATTCTGAACTACCTAATTCTTTGCGCATTGTTGGCAGCTGGCCATTTGTGTGTCTTTTGACGGGATATTTTATGGTTCAATTGCAGCAGCGTTGGTGCTATTTGGGTGTTGTGTTAGTTTTGGTGGGGGTTCTTTTTTTTGTTTCTTTTCAAAAGGTATATTTTGGACAGTATCAACAGGAATCAAAGGGTATGTTTAGTTTTTGGACTTTAGATCAGGCAAATGCTGCTAAAACAGACGAAGATTGGATGAAGTTTATGATCATGTATCGTGGTCAAGATTATCATTTTCGTTATTTTTTAATTCATTATAGAAAAGATTCTTGTACTTCAACGCGTCTTAAGTGGGAAAAGCAAGGAGATCTTTTAGTGTCTCTCCATCTTAATTTTTGATAAATAGTGACAGGCACTAATTATTTTGAATAGTTTTTTTAATAATTAGTGCCTGTCACTATTTATTCTTAGGTCGGTAAACGTGGGTAGAAGTTCCAAAAAACATTTCAGCACTTTCCATGACTGTTTCAGACATGGTAGGGTGAGCATGAATGGCTAGTTTCAAATCGTTAGCTACACAGCCCATTTCAATGGCTAGAACGCCTTCTGCAATCATTTCTCCAGCACCGACACCTACAATGCCGACACCTAGGATTCGTTCGGTTTGAGGGTCTATAATGAGTTTGGTTAAACCTTCTGGGCGATCTAAGCTAAGCGCACGACCGCTTGCAGCCCAAGGAAATTTAACAACCTTGACGTCGCGTCCAAGTTTTGTTGCTTCTCCTTCGGTAATCCCACACCAAGCAATTTCAGGGTCAGTAAAAACAACGGCAGGGATAGCTTGTGGTTCAAAGGCTACCTTATGACCAGCAATCGCTTCAACAGCTACACGACCTTCGTGTGAGGCTTTGTGAGCCAACATGGGATCGCCAGCAATGTCCCCAATGGCATAAATGTTTTTATCGCTGGTACGTCTTTGATCATTGACTTCAACAAATCCCCGAGGTGTTGTGGTGATTTTTGTTTTCTCAAGCCCAAGATTTTCAGAGTTCGGTTTACGGCCGATAGAAATTAGAACTTTATTGTATTCATTTTTAAACTCTTTGCCGTCTTTATCTGAAAAGCTGACAGTGATACCGTTGGCACTTTCTTCAATTTTAAGGACCTTGGATTCCAGCATAATGTTGGCAAACATGCCTTTAACGCGTTTACCTAAGACTTCAGCTAGGTCTTGGTCAGCTCCTGGTAGGAGAGCAGACATCATCTCAACGACAGAAACTTTAGAGCCTAATTCATGATAGACGGTTCCAAGTTCCATGCCAATATAGCCACCACCAATAACGAGAAGAGATTGTGGAACAGTATCCATATTAAGAGCGGCTGTTGAATCCCAAATATGAGGAGATTTTGGTGCAAAAGGCAAGGTAGAAGGTCTAGAACCTGTAGCTAAGATGGCTTTATTAAAGGAAACGTCTTCAGTAGTACCATCCGTCTTTTTAACTCGTAGTGAATTGGAATTTAGAAAGGAAGCTTCTCCTTGGATATATTTAATTTTGCGGGCACGAGCTAATTGACCTAAGCCACTGGTTAATTTAGTGACAACACTTTTTTTCCAATCGCGAAGTTTTTCGATATTAATTTTAGGAGCAGGATATTCAATGCCGAAATGAGAGGCATGTTTGGCTTCAGAAATTATTTTTGCCGTGTGTAGTAAGGCTTTAGAGGGAATACATCCGCGATAAAGGCATACGCCGCCTGGATTAACTTCTTTTTCAATAAGGGTAACTTCCATACCTAAATCAGCAGCCAAGAAAGCAGCGGCGTAACCACCGGGACCAGCTCCAATGACAACAAGATTAATTTTCTCAGACATTATAATCCCTCCACGCTAGAAGGAGTTTCAATGCTGCTTGCAAGCCAGCGAATGAAGCGCGCACCGTCTGCGCCATCGATGATACGATGGTCATAAGAAAGAGATAGAGGAAGCATTAATTTAGGGACAAATATTCCATCAACATAAACAGGTTCTGTAGAACTGCGGGACACTCCTAATATGGCCACTTCTGGCCAATTGACAATGGGTGTAAAGAAGCTGCCACCGATGCCGCCTAGATTGGAAATGGTAAATGTTCCGCCTTGGAGTTCTTCAATGGATGTTTTACGATTACGAGCGCGTTCAGCCATGGCTGTTAATTCATCAGAGATTTGAACGACGCTTAAGCGATCCACATTTTTCAATACAGGTACTAAAAGACCGCGATCTGTATCAACGGCAACGCCGATATTAACGTAATCTTTGAGAACAATTTCATTAGTAGACATATCCACCGAAGTATTGAATTGAGGAAATTTTCTTAATCCTATGGCCATGATCTTAATTAAGTAAGAGGTAACGGAAAGCTTCTTTCCAGTTGTGTTAGAAGCGGCTTTGCGTAATTTTTCAAGTTCAGTGATGTCTGCTTTTTCAAATTGGGTGACATGAGGAATAGTATTCCAAGCTGAAGAGAGATGTTCCGCTGTTTTTTTGCGAACATTATTCATGGCCTCACGTTTGGATGTTCCCCATTTGGAAAAATCTGGTAAAGTTCTTACTGCTGGGGCTGTTGGAGTTTGGATGCGACCTAAGTTTAAAGCTTTAGAATATTTTTTGACATCATCAATAGAAATGCGTCCGCCAGGACCGCTGCCGGGCACTTGAGCTAAATCAATCCCGATTTCACGGGCAAATAAACGAACGGACGGAGCAGCAGAGATATCTTTGCGAATAGGTACATGTCCAACAGATGGCACAGGCTTGATTGCTACAACTGCTGCTTTAGAAGTGGTTGCTAAAGCGGGAGATTCTGTCTTATTTTCCGTCGCTGGAATTGGTATTGATGTGGAAGCTAAACCAGCTAATATTTTAAAAACGGGTTGCCCAACCTTAACAATATCTCCGCTTTTGATTAGAATTTCCTTAATGATTCCTTCACTAGGTGAGGGGACTTCTAAAACGGCTTTATCTGTTTCAAGTTCAAGAATACTGTTACCCTTTTTAATGGTATCGCCAGTTTTAACTAAGACCTTGGTCACAGTCCCTTTTTCCAGATTTTCTCCTAGAGCAGGAAGATTCAAATCACTGACCGTAGTGCTAGTGATGATTGCTGCGATAGCTGCTGAAGGTGTTGATGTTTGGACAGTTATTTTAGCAGAAGAAGTTGAAGCTGCTGGTTTTACGCTGGGGGTTGGAGTTCCAGCAGAAGATTCTAATTTAAAAACAGGTTGTCCTACTTTAACAACAGTTCCAGATTTAATAAGGATTTCGTGGATAACGCCGTCCTGGGTGGAAGGGATTTCGACAACAGCCTTATCCGTTTCTAATTCCAAAATGCTTTGGCCTTTTTTAATGCTGTCGCCCGTTTTGACCAAAATCTTAACAACTGTTCCTTGGGTAATGTTTTCACCGATTTCAGGTAGTTTTAATTCTGCCATAGAGAGCTCTTTTTCCTAAATTGTCATTCCCGCGAAAGCGGGAATCTAGTGTCTGGATCCCCGATTAAAACATTCGGGGATGACAAAGTTTTATGAAATCATCGGATTCAATTTATCCGGATTGATTTTTAATTCTTTTTTAGCCTTGGTTAGTGAATCGATAGTGATTTTCTTTTGATCAAACAAGGATACGAGTGTTGTCCAGACAATGTGTTTAGCATCGACTTCAAAGAAATCACGCAGTGCTTTACGGCTTTCTGATCGTCCGAAACCATCGGTACCAAGAACCGTATAGGTACTAGGCATCCATTGACGGATAGAATCAGGTAAGGCTTTAATGTTATCAGAAGCGGCTACGAATGCACCTTGTTCATTTTTGAGAAGATCGGTGACATAAGGTGTTTTAGCATTCTTGGTGCCATGAAGAAGATTGTCGCGTTCGATATTCAACGCTTGACGGCGAAGTTCATTGTAGCTGGTGACTGACCAGATGTCGGTTGCGACATTATATTTCTCTTCTAGGATTTTTTGAGCTTCGATAACCTGATTCATGATGGCGCCGCTTCCCAGTAGGTGTGCGCGTAAATCAGATTTCTTATCAGATTTACTATAACGGTACATACCTTTGATAATGCCTTCTTTGACGTCACCGGTCATTGCTGGCATCGCATAATTTTCATTGCTGATGCTTAAATAATAGAAAATACTTTCTTGTTTTTCATACATACGGTAAATACCATTACGAATAATTACTGCAATTTCATAGGCAAATGCAGGATCATAGGAAACAACGTTAGGCACGGTGGAAAGTAGGGTATGGGTGTGACCATCTTGATGCTGCAAGCCTTCACCATTTAGAGTTGTACGACCTGAAGTAGCTCCTACTAAGAAACCTTTGCAGCGTAAATCACCGGCAGCCCAGATCAAATCTCCAACACGCTGAGGTCCGAACATAGAGTAGTAGGTGTAGAAAGGAATCATGTTGATATTGTGAGTAGAATAGGCAGTACCAGCAGCAATAAAGGAAGAAATAGCGCCAGCTTCGTTAATACCTTCTTCTAAGATTTGCCCGTCTTTAGCTTCTTTATAATACATGAGGCTTTCTGAATCAACAGGATCATAAAGCTGTCCGGCGTGAGCATAGATGCCGACCTGACGGAATAGGCCTTCCATGCCGAAGGTGCGAGCTTCGTCAGGGATGATAGGAACAATGAATTTACCTAATTTTTCATCACGAAGAAGTTTGGATAAAATACGTACATAGGCCATGGTAGTCGAAACAGAGCGGCCTTCGGTTCCTTTATAGAATTCTTCAAACAATTCTTCTGATGGTGTAGCCAGAGGAGTGGTATTGGTGTTTCTGTTTGGTAAATATCCGCCAAGCGCCTTACGGCGTTCATGTAGATACTTCATTTCTGGAGAATCATCTGCCGGTTTATAGAAGGGAGCCTTAACAACTTCTGCATCGGACAGAGGAATACCGAAACGAGTACGGAATTCTTTGAGTTCATCTTCGTTGAGTTTCTTTTGCTGATGGGTGATGTTTTTACCTTCACCACTTTCACCTAAGCCGTAACCTTTGACAGTTTTAGCAAGAATGACCGTGGGAGCGCCTTTATACTCTACAGCAGCTTTATAGGCCGCATAAACTTTCTCAGGATCATGTCCACCGCGTTTAATTTTACGAATTTCTTCATCGGATAGATGGGAAACCATGTCTAATATTTTAGGATCAACGCCGAAGAACTTTTGACGGACGTATTCACCGCTGGAGACCGTATATTTTTGGTATTCCCCATCAACTACTTCACCCATGCGGCGGGCCAGAAGGCCCTCAGTATCCTTTTCTAAAATCGGATCCCAATCATTTCCCCAAATAACCTTGATGACGTTCCAACCAGCTCCGCGAAAAAGGCCTTCTAATTCTTGAATGATTTTTCCGTTACCGCGGACTGGGCCATCAAGACGTTGGAGATTGCAATTAATAACAAAAATTAAATTATCAAGTTTTTCACGGGAAGCCATGGTGAGGGCGCCTAAAGATTCTGGTTCATCGGATTCACCGTCACCCATATAAACCCAAACCTTGTGATCATCTTTAGCTTTGAGGCCGCGGTCTTCTAAATAGCGGTTAAATCGGGCTTGATAAATACCCATAATCGGAGCCAAACCCATTGAAACTGTAGGGAATTGCCAGAAGTTTGGCATGAGCCAGGGATGGGGATAGGAAGATAATCCGCCACCAGGAGCTAATTCTCTACGAAAATTGGTTAAATGCTCTTCAGTCAAACGGCCTTCTAAGAAAGCTCTGGAATATATACCTGGGGAGGCGTGTCCCTGAAAATATACCAGATCTCCTGAGAAAGTGGTTGGACTTGCCCTATAAAAGTGGTTAAAACCTACTTCATATAGGGTTGCAGAGGAGGCAAATGTAGATATGTGGCCACCAATTCCGTCTTCATTTTTATTAGCCCGAATGACCATAGCCATAGCATTCCAGCGGACAATGCTCTTAATTCTACGCTCCATTTCACGATTTCCTGGAAATGAAGCTTGTTTTTCTCTTGAAATTGTATTGATATAGGGAGTGTTTAAAGTGAAAGGAAGGGTGACGCCGCTTTCTTGGGCTCGGATTTGTAATTGAGAAAGAAGATATTCAACTTTTTCATGAGAGCCATTAGAGAGGACGTAGTCCAAGGAGGCTAACCACTCTTTAAGTTCAATTTCATCCATTACATTGTTTTTCTTAACATTTGCTTCGTCGCTCATATCAGCCTTTCAAGTTCTTTAAGTTTTTTTATGACGCGTATTCTAATATGCCAAGTGAAGCTTGGCAAGAGGAAAACGTATGAAAAAATGCCCGAGGAGAGATTTGAACTCTCAAGGCTTTCGCCATACGCTTCTGAGACGTACGCGTATACCAATTCCGCCACCCGGGCTTGATCAAGATTTTTCAGTATAACGACCGGATATTTGGATGTCAACTTTTACTATGGTTAAACGTTTTCTTGAAACACTTTAAATCAACTTTGTGATGTTAGAGTAACTCCAAACCCCTTGGGTTTTGTGCCAGCAATTATTAACATCGCTCTGCTTGGGAGTTTAAGAGAATTCTTAGGAATTACCATTGTTTCTAATTAATCCATCCAGTATACTAAAATCTTAATGATAACTATTTCTTTCCAAACAGCCTTTATTGCTATTCTCCAGATCTTTTTAATGGGTGTGGTGGGTTATTTTATTGTTTATAGGAAGTTTATCGATGAAGCGGGTCTTAAAATGCTTTCTTGGCTTGGGATTAACGTCCTATTTCCATTTTTTATTTTTAAGCAGATTATTAATCATTTTGATCCTAGAAGTCAGCCGCATTGGTGGGCGTATCCGTTGATTAACATTAGCGTAGTAGTCGGTGGTTTTCTTATAGCGGGAGCAATGGTTTTATTGTTAGGTAAGAAAGAATCCCGTGAATGGGTAGCTGTTTCTTCATTTCATAATGCAGGCTTTATTCCGGTTTTGTTGGTGACGATGTTACCATTGGGAGAGAAAACCGCAGAGCTTAATTCGTATGTTATCTTAACTATTATTGGTTTTGATCTTTGCTTATGGTCTTTAGGTGTTTGGTTGATTGCCTATCATAAGAAAACAAAAATCACTGTTAGTAATTTCTTAACTCCGCCTTTGATAAGTATGTTTTTAGCTTTTATTTTTGTATTGTTAGGCTTTAAAACATCCCTGCCGGATCTTTTGATGAAACCTATGAAGGTGATTGGGGATAGTGCTTTGCCATTAGCGATGATCACGATCGGCGGCAATATGGCCTTGGCTAATTTTGGAAAGATCCATTGGAAAAGCATCGGTGGTGCTGTTGTAATCAAGCTTTTAGTTCTGCCTATTCTGGCTCTTTTGTTTTTACGTGTTTTTCATGTGCAAAGTGTATGGGGACTTATTCTTATTATTCAAGCAAGTATGCCAACTTCCGTTTCATTATCGGTGCTTGGACGTTATTATGATAATCCAAATCAAAATTTGATTAATCAAGCTATTTTTGTTACTCATTTACTGAGTATCTTGACTATTCCGTTATTTCTGGGAGCATATGGTCAATGACAGTCATCGCAACTAATAAAAAAGCTTACCATAATTACAATCTGCTCGATAAATTTGAGTGTGGGATTGAGCTTATTGGTCCTGAAGTTAAATCGTTACGCGATTCTCAAGTTTCGTTCACTGATAGTTTTGCGCGGATTGATAAGGATCAGGTTTATCTTCATAATTTATTTATCAATCCTTATGAGAGGGCTAGCTATAACAATCAAGAACCTACGCGTACTCGTCGATTATTACTGCATAAAAGAGAAATAGAGCGTTTAAGAGGGTTGATGACCAATAAGAGCCTGACCATGGTTCCCACAAAATTATATTTTAATAAGCGGGGCTTTGTCAAAATTGAATTAGCTGTAGCCGAGGGTAAGAAAACTTACGATAAGCGCAAAGATATTAAGAAAGCTGAAGTTAATCGAGAAATTTCCCGCGCCATCAAGCAACGAAATAAATAGGACATTTCTATTTTGCCTTTACAGCCGGCAGGTTTAAAGTTGCAAAATCCGCTTCTTAGACGTATACTTACTCTTACCCTAATGCGTAAATACTTTGTTCTTTAAATATATGGGGGTGATTGGTTTCGACTTGTAATGCTCAGGCTTAGGTCGCGTGTCGGGGAAGCTTGGTTGGCCTCGTTAAAAATCCAAGCAAAAATCAAATAACGATAACACTACGTTAAAAATGAGTCATGTTGAAAATGCGTTCGCTACTACACTAGCTCCTATGGGCGGTTCTGCCATGTTAGCTGCTGTACGTGGACCAGTTTTCAGTATGATCCCATAAGTCTTAGTTACAACGTAGCTAAGCCCTTTTACCTGCTTTGTCTGCGGGTGGGATAAAAGGTCATTTGCAGGCTGGCTCTGTTATTCGCCTTCTCTAACAGGGTAAGATCTTTGAGGGCTGGCTTTCAAACAATGCTGTTGGCGGTAGTGTTTGAAGGTGAGACTAAAATACCAACTACACACGTAGATGCTTAAGTTTCGACTTTCAAGGACCTGGGTTCAATTCCCAGCACCTCCACCATTTTAGTTTTAAGTGTTGTAAATGTATTATTTGACATATACTTACGAAAGTAGTAAAGTTTCCTCATAGGCTTGGTGCCCAAATGGTGCCCAAACGAAAATGTGAGGAAATAGTGAAAAAATTAGGAAAGAATATTAACAAGACAATCTCTCTGTGAGGGGTTGTCTTTTTATTTGAGGGTATCAAATGAATGATCGGAAATTAAAATATAGTTCAGAACCTGAATATGAGAAAGTTTATAAAAATATCCTTAACGAAGTAGGAATCGGTGGGAAATACTTATACGCAGTGTCAGGGGATTCTTTAACTACAATTCTTGGATTAGATTCACTTAAAGGTCCTTATATTGGAGTTTGTGCTGGAACCGGATCTACTCTACAAATGAATTTGGTTTATAATAATTTTACGTTAGAGAAAGGTTCAGAAGTGGTCATAGTAAGAGCGCTTAGACCTTGCAATCATAATGGCATTTACCATGCAAATGCCGATGACTATATGTATTTTCCTGATACAAAAGGAAATATTGTTAAGGTATCGAGGCGGGATGCTCCTGATCACATTCTTTATATTGCACAAGCTAGTGGTTTGGAGAATATTATCACCGCGTATCGTTTGCCCATTAAACAATTCGGGTTCATTAGCGATTATGTCGGCAATGGGGCATTGATGCCAATTATAATAGATTGTCCTGACGACAAGAATGCCAAGATCGTTGATATAGTAAGAACGTAAATAATATGACAATATCTTTGAGTTAAATTTATGAGAATTAGTTTATGTGTTTTCATTAAGGATAGAATTTATAAAATAACTTGGTTTAATGAAGATAGGCATGGTATTTATATTGGTTTTTATGGTGAACTTGGACCATCTCATTTTTCTTACCACAAAGATGGAAAAGCACACTTAAAAATTGTTAATCCAGACACAAAAAAGATCACATATCCGCAGAAACACCAAAGTATTCCTATTAAAGATATTACCGCAGCGCATCAAATTTTATTTAATGGATTGGTAATTAAATATGAAAGCACTCTTCATTCTGAATATAAGCATGATCAAAAATCAAATGGAGAAATTTTCTTCTCAGAGAAAATTTTTAAACCTCAGAAACATATCTCTACTGATATTTATTTAGTATCAAAAACAAACGAAAAGATTTTCTTAGAGCAACAAATGAAAAGGTATGAAAAAGAGAAGGCTTTTAGACTAATTAGTATGAATTTATTTGAACTTAAGAACTTTCCACAACATAAAATGGCTTTGCTGTTTCTTGCTACAAAATCACCTTTAAGAAAGAATCATGGCCACTCTTCGTAAAAAAGGCGCTAAGTATTTTATTGATTATCGGGCTAATGGTAGAAGGATCCGTAAACATGTCGGCTCTTCTAAGAAAATGGCCGAATTGGCGCTAAAAGACTTTGAAGTTAAGATAGCAAGGCGGGAGTTAGGTTTTGAAGCTAAGGATCAGGCTCTAGAGAGGCTTATAAGCGAGTTTAAAGGGTATTGTAAGACTAATCTTGCTCCAGGTACTCAAAAGCGTTATCAATCAATTGTAGATAACTTTCAAAGATTTTTATCTGAGGTTTATTATAGCCATACAAAGCTATCACAATTTCATCCTAAGGTGTTTGAAGACTTTAAACAATTTCGCAAAGGTGAGGGGGCGGGGAATCGGACAGTGAATGCAGAAATGATTGTTGTTCGGATGATGTTTCGATTAGCAATCACCTGGGGATACTTAAAGGATAATCCTACGGATGGTGTTTCAAAGCTCAGGGTTGCATCTACAATAGCTCCAAAGTTTTTAACTGAGGAACAATGCAAACAGCTTTTAGATGCTTCTGATGATTGGCTTAGACCGATATTTTTCGCATTTTTAAATTCAGGTATGCGAAAAAGTGAGCTTGAAAATCTTGAGTGGGATGACATTGATCTTGAACGTAAAAAGATAAAGATTCGGGTTAAAGACGACTGGTCTCCTAAGAGCAATGAACGAGAAATTCCCTTAAATGACGGTTTATTTAATGTTTTAAATGTACAGAGACAGAAGATTGGAAAATCAAAATATGTATTCCCTGATGAAAAAGGGATGAAGATCTATAAAAATAGGCTTTTAAACAGATTTAAGACATTGGCTAAGAGGTTAAAATTTGGTGACGCGGATACAATCCACTCTCTTAGGCATACTTTTGCTTCGCATTTAGTTATGAAGGGTGTTGATTTGGCTACGGTAAAAAAGTTAATGGGGCATTCGGATATTGATACTACAATGATTTACAGCCATCTCACGGAGAAACATATAGATGAAGCGGTAGATCGGCTCAATTTTTAAGCAATTTTGAAAGGCTAATTCTGAAGGTATAGCAATTTTTCTATAGGGCATTGGAGGATTTCGTATGATTATGAAAAAGAATCAAGGAA
>JAYTXU010000020.1:0-9139 GCA_043742785.1 Candidatus Omnitrophota bacterium | reverse complement strand
CTTATAACTTGCGTGGGTAGTGGTCAATGGGCTGGTGTTTGTTAGTTAGTTTCTTAATGTTTTAGTAAAAAAGGCAACATTGATTTTTGATGTTGCCTTCTTTGTTGGTATTGATTAATGAAAATAAAAACACAATTAAACGATGTTTTTCTTCTGTTAGCCGTTTTATTGATTGTAATGCGGCTTGTGGTTTTTAAGATGTTACAGGTTGATGCTTTTTTCTATATCTTAGAATTGTTCATTGATATTTTTATGTTGGGATTCAGTTTAACGCTTTTTGTACATAAGCTCGTTAATCGTCATCCCTTTAGAAAAACGGGTTTTGAATGGCCTTTGTTGATCATGCTTGTTGCGGCTGGATTTTCATTTTTCTATACAATAGATAAGTCGATCACTCTTAGAAGTTTCTTAAATTTATTTTCCATGGTTTTGTTCTTTTATGCACTTGTAGAGATTCTTGACACTTCCTTTCGTAGACGTTTGTTTCTAGGGGTGCTGTTTGTTTGTGCGTTAGTAACTGCTGCTTTTGCCATTAATGAAATAATAACACTTTCTCATGTTCGATTGTCATCCTCTGTGCTTCTTGCTGCTGAGAAACCTCATAATAATGTTTTGAAGTATCTTATCACTCATCATCGAGCAATATCATTTATTGGTTGGCCTAATTTGCTTGCAGGGTATTTAATGCTATTTTTGCCTTTTGCTGGGTTATTAGTTTTTTTTACTCAGAGATTTTGGTTGCGTTTATCTTTTCTAGTTTTATTTCTGGTTCTCGTAGGTGGTTTCTTATCAACATTTTCATTTTTAGGTTGGCTTAGCGTATTCTTAAGTTCTATTTTTATGGTACCACTCTTCTTAAAAAATTTTATTAGAGTTTGGACTCAACGTGTAAGGAATATTACTATTGGAATTATCGTATTGTTTTTTGTACTTTTTGTCTTTGTAATCTTGAAGAAGGATTTTTCAAGTTCGATTGCTCCACGAATCATTTATTATAAGAATGCTGTTGTTTTGATCGGTCAAAAGCCAATTTTTGGGTATGGTTATGCCACATTTGGGATTGCATCAAAGCCCTTGGTAACATCATTAAACGGTATTTCAGAGCATTTGCATAATACTTATCTTCAATGGTGGGTTGAAACTGGTCTTTTAGGTTTTACAGGTATTCTATTGTTTTTGTTTATTTTTATTTTCAAAGCCAGCAGTTTTCTTAAAGGGTCACTCAAAGAGAATGAAGGTTGGATTATTTTTTCTGTGATATGGGGTTTGTTCGCTTTTTTTATCGATAATCTTTTTAGTTTTAGTTTTATTCAACCTAATGTTGCTTTTTATGCATGGACAATGCTTGCAGTATTTATTGCTATGACGGTTGACAAGGGGGAGGCAAGGTTAGCAAGTAAAAAAGAAGGGTTTCTTTTAGCGATTGTTTGTTTAAATAGTTTTTTGGTGTTTTATATCGTGATTCGATTGTATTTAGCATTTACAATCTTTCAGAATGGTTTTTCTTCGTATTTAGCTGGTGATCTTAGGGGAGCCAAGCAGTCTTTTATTACCAGTTCTGAATTAGATCCTTGGTCTATGAAATATGATCAGGTGGCAGGAAATTTATCGATTCAATCGTATGGTATGACTTGGAAAAGAGACTATTTAAAGATTGCAGAAGCGTATTATCTTGCAGCTATTCAAAAAGAACCTGCGATGTATGTTAGTTATTATGCTTTAGGTAATATTTATATTCATTTACAGGATAAAGCTAGGGCGGCATATTTTTTAGGAAAGGCTGCGCAGATGTCTCCCCTTGAGTTTAGTTTGGATATAGCTGAGAAAAAAGAAGAAAGAAGTTTGTTCTAAGCAATGAGATAGGGTATACTTAAGTAAGGTTGTTTGAGGTGTTTGAATTAAGGAAGAACCTATTATGAATTTAAAAAGTAAGAATGGTTTTACGTTAATAGAAGTCGTTGTTGTTTTAATCATTGTAGGTATTTTAGCAGCAATTGCTTTGCCTAATATTTTCAAAAACATTCCCAAAGGTAGGGCTGCTGAAGCTATGGCAGCTTTTTCTGGATATAAACCAGATTTAGAGGTTTGTATTTCTAAAAACCTTGCTCAGGAGAGTGTGTGTAATGATCCAGCAACGTATTTGCCTAGTACTTCTCATTTTAGTTTTAGTTTTATAACGCCTCCTATTAATAACTCAAAAGCATATGTTGTTAAAGCTACCAATATAACAACTCCTTCTAGCTATCTTACAATAACTAAAAGCGCTGCAAGTGTATTTACAATTGTAGGTTTTGGCTCTTATCTTGGAATTTATGAAGGTTAGAATATAATTTTTTAGATTTTAAAGAGTAGATAAGCTGACCTTCCTTTAATAATTAAAGCAATATCCATTTGTTTGGATGTTGCTTTTTTATGTTTAGAATCTGTTTTATTTCAGTCTTAGATCATGATCTTAAAAGTCTTAGATCTGATTATCAAAATTTCCAAAATAGTAAAATTGATAATAAATCAAAAAATACTCTTGACAATTTCTGATTAATAAGACATATTATTGCAAATAAATCAATAAATGAAACCTATCCCCTAGGTTTGGTGTAAAAATTTCCCTAATTAATTGCCTTTATTAATTCCCCTAAGTTTTATTTATCTCCGGAGTGAGCCTATGCGCTTTTATAGAAATTACATTCTTATTTTTGGTTTTATTATTTTAACAGGATGCGGGTACCATCACAAAAAAGATGTATATGAACAAGGCTATCGAAATGGCGTGCAGGAACAAGTCAAGCAGGTGGCTAGCCAGTTTCAAGGTGGAAATTTTCCCTACTATCACTGGAGTTCTCCCCTCGTTCAGCAAGTCAAGGTTCCTGCTCATTTAAGCAGTGGTGCCATGATCCCTGAGCATGATGAATTGGTAATTATAAAGCCTGGAGAGTGGATTATAAGCCCTGCTTACCCAATCAAAACACAACAAAGGAATAATTATGAGAAAAAAAGTACTTCTATGGATATGGATCTTGCCGATCTTACTTCCTTGCCTAAGAGCATGGGCCATGCCTCATCAGATGATGAATGAAACTGATAAGTTAAAAATTATTCAACAAGAATGGAATAGTCAAAAAAACCAATCCTTATCAAAAGAAATCTTGCCTGATCCTATTCAAAAGATCGAAGAAACGATTAAAGAGAATGCGTTGCCATTACCCAAGGCTTTCTTTGAGAAAATAACTTTAAAATCAGATCACCTGCTTTTAAGTGAAGTTTTAAAGCCACTAGAAGATGTTCTTTCTTGTCATTTAATTTTAGGTCCTGGTGTCGAAGATAAAGAAGTGAGCATTGACTTATCAGAGGTGACAATTGGAAAAGCTTTAAATACAATTCTCTATTCTTTGGGGTATGGGTTTAAATTACAAGATGGTGATTTAATTATTTTAGCAATAGAGACGCAAGTATTTCATATTGTTTTGCCGCCTCTGACTCAGAGTTTTAATGATTTAACCAGTAACGAATCTTCTGTTGAGTCATCGAATCAATCAAATAACACAAGTACAAGCGGAACTTCTAATAATGAAGGCGCAAGTCAGCAGATTAAATTAGGAACAAAGATCGTGGTTTCTAATGAATCATCAGGAATTTCTTTTTGGGGTGATGTTAAAGAAAATCTCAAAGCCCTGCTTTCTCCTGCGGGAAAGTTTTCTGTTAATAAATCGGCAGGAATCGCTATTGTGACGGATTCCCCATTAAGTCTTGAGAGAATAGGGAAATATTTTGAAGATCTGAATCACCGTGTTACTCAGCAAATTGAAGTGGATGTTAAGGTGGTTGAGGTTTCTTTAAATAAGGAAAATCATTTTGGGGTGGATTGGAATGCCTTAGCGAATAATTTAAAGACCTTCAATAGTTTAGGGATGGTTACTAATTTTGCTTCTGAGAATTTCTCAAGCGGTCCCATGCTTAAGATTACAGGGGATGGTTCTAAGGTAGGATCTGGAGTGGGTAAGAGTGGAATAGGGATTGTCATCGATGCTTTGTCTAAGCAGGGAAATGTAGAAATTGTTTCTCAGCCTAGGGTTAAAATTTTAAATAATCAGGTGGCTGTTATTCAAGTGGGATCCACACAGAGTTTTGTGAATCATTCAACATTACAAGTGACCCAAACAGGGACGATTACTTCTGTATCTACTTCTCAGGTACAAGAAGGCGTAACGATGCGTTTGTTAGGGAATATTGTTGGTGATCAGATCTACTTATCGGTTGCTCCTGTCATTACAACGATTGATAAGATTCGTTCCATTACATCAGGTAATACAACCATTGAAGCTCCACAGACGACTACAAAATCGATCAATACCTTGGTTAAGGTGAAAGAAGGGGAAACGGTGGCTATCGGAGGATTAATTACGTCTAATCACCAGAAGAATGAACAAAATGTACCGATTATTTCTAAAATTCCTTTTATAGGCAAATTGTTTCAATTTTCAGAAGATATCAATAGTAAGAAAGAACTAGTTATTTTTATCACTCCTAAGAGAGGTTAGTATGGCCTATACACTCATTGATGATTGGGTTTATATCGATGTTGATGGAGAGCTTGGTGTTTATGGATTAGAGGAGCTAGATCGTAATCTGAAATCTAGGATTAAAGATCTTGATGTAGCTTTTTTAGATTATCAAACAAGATTAGTGTCATTTTCTGATGAGCGTAGTCTTGCTGCTAAAGAAGATTTTATTAACTCTGTTTTTGATGAAAGTTATTTTTTAGCTCAAGAAAGAGTTTCAGATAATACCTTTCAAGTTATCGGAGCTAAAAAAAACAGGATTGAGGAGATTTATCGTTATTGTACTGGCGTTCACATAGATAAATTTGTTCCTTACGGGTTAGCTTTACGTGCTTTCCTAAAATCTAAAGGTTTGTTAGATTCTTATCCATGCATTGCTTATTTAGATGATTTAAGAAATCAGACGGTATTAACCTTCTTTGAAGGAGGGTGTTTTAGTAGTTCTAGGAAGATTGGGATGAAGGATACAAGTTATATGATTTCAGAAATTAAGCGCTCTTGGCAGAATTATTTATTAGAGCGTTCTAGTCAAGGGCAGTCTTGTGATATTTCTTTTGTTTTGATTTCTAATAATCAAGAGTGGTTGTCTAGTTTTGTAAGACAAGGGTTTTTATTAGAAGAAAACACAGTTCATATGAATGTTCCTTTTGCAGTTTTAGAGGGATTAAGGCAAGCTAAATTTGCCATTCGATTTTCTCCGGCACAGGAAATTCTAAAACAGAAAAAGAGTCAGTTATGGAGAAAACGTTTAGGAACTTGGGTTCTTAGTATGATTCTTGTTTTATGTGGGGGGCTTTCTTATATGACAGTTCAATTTTTAGATAATAAAGTAAAGAAGCAGAATCAAATCTTTCAAAAACAAGCAGACTTCTTGAAGGTTCAATTAAATAGTGTTTATCAAGATAGATTTCTGAGCATTTTGTCTCAGGGCGAACCGATTGAGTACAGTAAAGTTTATTATGATTTTCTAAAATCTCTTCCCGCAGGATACCTGATTGATTCGATTGGTTTTCAAGAAGATTCTAAGAACCATTGGTCTTTTCAAGGAGAGGTTTATCTAGAGAATCAATATGTAAATCAAGAGAAATTTAAATATTTGTCTTTATTCTCCCAAGCAAAGGTTTTTTCTATTGTTTTAAGAAAAGCTTTAGGACAAAGGGTTGTCTTAAATATTAATCAAAAAGGCGCTGAGAGATGAGAAAGATTATATTTGTTTTTTCTTTGTTGTTGTTTTTTTGGCTTATTATTCAAGCTTTTGGAATTTGGCAGAATGTAAAGTATTTAAAGAGCGGAACCTTGATTTTAGAGGAAGAAATTAAGAATGATCAATACAGGTTAAAAGAAGTAGAGCGTCTGCCTTCTGTTCAAATCCATTCGATTGAAGAATCTTATCAAGATTTAAACGAACAGATAAACAAAATGAGTAGGTATTACAATACAAAAATTTCTTTAAAAATAAAAGATTTAGATAAAGAAGGGATTGTTTCTAAATCAATTAAACAAACATCTTGGCCTGGAATAGAAGGTGTTTTGTTGCATCTTAATTTTTATGATCTTAAAGAAATTGAACAATTTATGACGGCGTATGTAATTTTAGAAAGGATTGAATCTTCTTTTCCACTAAAGATGATTTATGTTGTGCAGAAAGATAATTATCTAGAGTCAGAATTTCAACTTTATGGGAGGGAAATATGAACTATTTAATGATTATTATTGTTTGGGCGTTTTTTTTGATTAATCAAGCGCAAGCTAATCAAGTATCGTTAATCGATGATGAAGAATCATTCAATGCCAGTGTTGATATTAATAAAGAATCAAAAGACATGTCTCAAAAAAATTCATTAATATCTAATGAAGGCTCGGATGATGCAAAGATGGAAGATTTTATAAGAGAAGAAAATGACAAGATAAAAGATATTAAACTTCTTAATCTTGATTTAGAAAGAGCTAATTTAGAATTTAAGAAAAAAGAAATCGAACAGAAAATGGCTCAATTAAATAAGGAAGAGGAGGGGGCAACTTTGTCTGGAGCAAGATCAATCTCTGATACAAGTTTTAGCAGCCTTAAGCTAAAGTTGATTGGAATTTTTGAGAGTGCTCTTAAGAAGAAGGCTGTCTTAAATATTAATGGGGTGCATTTCAATGTTATAGAAGGTGAGAAAGTAGAAGGATTTCTTGTGGGGGCAATTAAATCTCAAAGTATCGTTATTAAATATAATAATGGAGAAGAAGAGGAGCTTTATTTGATATGAATAATGAACGTCTAGGGCATATTTTATTGAAACAAGGTGTTATTGGAACTCATGAGCTGGATTTCTGTTTGAGTGTTCAGAAGAATAATGGCCGACAACGATTAGGGCAATTGCTTTGTCATTATAATTTTGCTGATGAAGCTTCCATTGCTAAGGCTATTGCTTTTCAGGTGGGTTGGAATGTTTTTGAAGGGAATTATCTGCTTGATGAGTCGATGTTAGATTTGTTTGGTATCGATTTCTTCTTAGATAGAATGGTTTTTCCGCATAAAAATGAAGAAGGAATTGTTTTTGTTTTATCTCGTACTAATGATACTCAAACAACAGATCATATTATTCAAGAATTAGGTTTTCAGCCTTCTTTTGCTGTAGGAGTGGAGAATCATTTACGAGGAGCTCTTGAAGAATTATCTAGGAATCAAAAAGATAGAGGTGTTTCAGAGAATACAAAATTACTGGCTGAAGATGATTGGAATAGATGGTTTGAGAATTGTTTAAATCAGGCCATTGCTCAAAGAGCGAGCGATATTCATATAGAGCCTTCTCAGAAAGTGATAGAGATCCGTTTTCGTATTGATGGGATTCTAAACTTTGTTGAAACCCTACCACTTAAATGTTTGTCAAGAATTGTTAATATCATCTTTCATAAATCTGAAGTGACCATCAGTGATTTTGGACATTTTCACGATGCTAAATTTCTTCATCAGCAATTGAATCGTTCCATCGATATTCGGGTTTCTCATATTCCTTCGATTTATGGATCAGCGCTTGTTTTGCGTCTTTTAGATAAGGGCCGTTCAGCGATGGCCTTATCTCAGTTGGGATATGGCCCAAGGTCTTGGCAATTGATCGAGGAGGGATTGGGGAAGCCGGAAGGTATTGTCTTGGTTGTTGGGCCTACGGGATGTGGAAAAACGACAACTCTTTATGCCATGCTTAATCATCTTAAGTCTATTGATTCTAAGATTGTGACTGTAGAGGATCCTGTTGAAATTCAGCTTCCCCTTATGACGCAGGTTCAAGTGAATGAAAAGCGAGGCATTAGTTTTTCTAAATCTGTCCGAGCGTTTTTAAGACATGATCCTGATATTATTTTAATTGGTGAAATTCGTGATGAAGAGACAGCTCAAGAGGCTTTGCGTGCAGCGATGACTGGCCATCAGATTTTTTCTACTCTTCATACTAATCGCGCTTTTGATGCAATTTTACGTTTACATGATTTAGGTTTACCTTTTACTCATTTGGCGGATCATCTTTCAATGATCATCTCTCAACGATTGGTTCGTAAACTTTGTCCTATTTGTAAAGAAAATAAGAAGGTTAATAGAAGAGATGTTTCAGAAGGTCAAACAAAATACTTGAATGAAATAGAGCAAGAGGTTTTTGTAGCTAAAGGTTGTGATGCTTGCAGGAATGGGTTTAAGGGGCAGGTGGTTGTGGCGGAAGTGATGTTGATTACTGAGAACATTAGTGAATTGACTGCAAAGGGGGATTTGGTAGGATTAAAGAGATTATTGAAAGATGGCAGCTATCCTGGAATGTTAGAGGATGCAAGGCGTTTAATTGAAAGCGGGGTCACAAGTTTGGATGAGATTGTGAGGGTTTTAGGATGATATCTTCAGAGGTAATTCAAAGTAAGATTTATTTCATTCGTGGGCAGAAGGTAATGTTGGACCGTGATATTGCTTTATTGTACGGAGTAAAATCAATTGCCTTACGTCAACAAGTTAAGCGTAATAGGGATCGATTCCCTGATGATTTTTGTTTTCAATTAAGTGAAGAAGAGATAAGAATCTTGCTATCACAAAATGTGATAGCTTCTAGAAGATCTTTGGGGGGAGCATTACCTTTTGTTTTTACTGAACAGGGAATTGCCATGCTTTCAAGTGTGCTTAATTCTAAGAAAGCAATTCAAGCTAATATTCAAATTATGCGTGTTTTTACAAAGTTACGTGAAATTATGCTAACCAATAAGGATCTTAGGGATAAGATTGAAGAATTGGAAAAGAAATATGATTCTCAGTTTAAAGTTGTCTTTGATGTTATTAAGAAAATGATTGTTATCCCAGATGATGGTTATAAAAAGACTAAAATTGGCTTCATTGTAGATAATTCATTGTAATTTATTTTAGAAAACGTTTCCTCAAAAAGCTCCAAACGGCCTTGTTTTCTCATATTTATATGATTTACTTTATATATATGAGACGAACCCAGCAATGACCCTAAAGGGTCATTGATCCCGAGAGATAGGGGATAATCGGCTCGAACGAGGGAACGCCTAAAATGTTGTTAATGAGACTGCTAATACTAGTTACTTTTCTCTTTAATTGT
>JAYTXU010000019.1:0-60048 GCA_043742785.1 Candidatus Omnitrophota bacterium | reverse complement strand
TCACATTTTGTACTTCTTACTATTGCTTCTTTATTTTTAATATTCTTTAATTTCTTTAAGTGGCGATTGTCTCCGAATGAGAAGAATCCCCTCTTTTTAAAGATATTTTTTTATACAATCGTCTGGGGATTGTTAGTTTCTGGGTGTTTATTTATATTTTATATAAATTTGTATAGTATTAGTTCAAGGTACTCATCTGATTTCTCAATTGCTTTCTGTGCCATTATTATCGCTCTGATTTTACTAGTTCTGTTTTGGTTAAGTACTTACATAACTTGGAGAAAGGTTCTCCTAACTGTATTTATTTTGATATCCAGCGGTCTTTTTTATATTTGTGATCAAACTTTTTTTAGGCTTGCTCAGCGATCATTTATAGGAGAAGGGAATGTTACTAATAAAGATGAAATAAATAATATTGTTGCTTCATTTAATGAAGAAGCTCTATCTAATCCAACTCTTCCTGAGGAGTTTTATTGTGGTCATTCCTATTCCGTTAAAGGGTTAGGGGATCAATTTGCGGGTTGGTATTGGAATAGTAGCTGTCATGTAAAGGCAGCTACCTCTGTTTTCTTACCTGAGAGAAGGTGTGTTACATTAAATTACTCAACGCCAGATGGACAACAATGGTCATCCATTCAGGTCAAACGCAACTTTACTTTTTTAAAATTAATCGATTTAAAAGTTATTAAAACAGATTCTAAAACAGAAATCATGGAACAATTTTGCACAAACTCTCTAACAAGGAATTCTATTGCTTTATATTCAGTAGGATGGATTACGCCAGATAAATTAAGTGATAACGCGTTGCCTGTAATATTAAATTCGATCAGAGTTTCTGATAAGCAAGGTTTACATTAAATATCTTTAAAAGGCAGGACTAATTTCTATCGTATCAACCCCTAGTTTCATATCACTCGATTTATCATTTTTTCCAATAACGCGTATCGATAGAATATTATTCTCATTTTCAAATATAATATTTGAGAATTCAAACTTCTGATTACTCACACTAATGGTATAAAGATCAAGAGGCTCTTTTGTTAAAGGTTTATTGTTCAACAAGACCTCAACGATAGCAGCATCAAAAGCAGTTGTGAGATTTATAGTTAAGTTTCCTTTGAATGATTGATTGAATCTTAATAAGAATCCGATACTTGATCCTTGTTTCTCTGGACTAAAGAAAACTTGATCTTCATTTTTCCATAATGGCCCAAAAAGACTCATGTCTTGTTGTAAAAAGACATTTCCTTCATGAAAATCCAAAACATTATCTAAAGATAGGTTAATTAAAACAGATTTATCTGTCGGTAAGAAATCCCACCTAGTCCAGAGGTAATTTTCATTTGTAAGATTGGCGTCTCGAATAGTTATGAGTTTATAAACCCATAATTTATCGTTGAGATAGAATCTTTTAAATTGATATTTACTTTTATCGGGAAGATTTGCTAATAAAGAAGCGAAGGGATGCCCTAAAGATGATAAAAAGAGATTTTTACCGCTAAGGTATGCGTTTTTCAATCTTTGACCAAAAGTGTTCTTATCAGAACCCCAATTGGGAAAACCAAAAGAATTGACGAGTTGGATATTTAAATCGAGTCTTTTATGGTAGTACTGTTGGTAATATTCTTTCATTTGGAAAAACAATCTGGAGTCGTTATCCCAATACTCTGCGTACGGGGGTAGTTTAGCTAGCATTAAATGACAGGCATCGGATATGTCGTGGTAGTTTTTTTTGTTAGGGTTGGCAAGAAATTCGTTGAGGTGGTAGTAATTAAATGTATAAGAATTATTAAATCGAGGGGACCAAATATTTCTTGGATCCTCTCCCCAGTGGCTCAAATGCGCATAAAAATAGATTGTCCAAACTAAAGAAAAGATAGTTGTTATTGTTAGGAGCGTTCGTAATAAAAGAGATTTGTTAAAATATGGATGATTGATAATCCAATAAATAACAAACGAAGCCCAGAAAGCAAGAATAATATAGGTTGAAATCATTTGGGCAAATAAAGCCCATGTATCGATGCCTAATCCAAAAACAACAACAGGTGTAATTGTGAGAATAATACCCACAGAACATTCATGCAATTTCCATGTTCTTGAAAAGAAGTATGAACCCAAAGCAATTATTAAAAGGTAAGGCGAAGGAAATTGGAGAAAAAGCAGTGTAAAATATTCGACTATTCCACTCCATAATGGTCGTTTAAAGAAAAGCGTTTTAAATGGGCCTCCCAACATGCCTGAAATTGTTTGGGTGACGCTGTGGTTTATGCTTACATCATGTGAAAACGTTAGTAGCCAAGGGATCAGTCCTATAAAGAAGCAAACAGTGGCTTTCCATAACAAAGGCCATGCTTTTTCTTTACGTTTTAATAATCTTGTGACAAGTGTGGCTATCGCTCCTATTAATAAACTTCCTAACAAGTAATGTTGAAAAACAGCTAACCCGCATACGAAGAAAAGGATGTATAGATATTTAGCAAGACCTGTTTTGAATAGTTTTACATAGAGGTAAAGGGCTATTGTTACAAAGACGGTATTCATGGAATAATCAGCTAAATCTGTCCCATGCCACCACACTGAGTGGGAGATCATAAGAAATAATGAAGAAACTATTGCGGTCATCCAACAACGGTGAAGCAAATAAATTGAAGTATAAAAAATGCATATAGCTATGCTGCTGGAGAAAACGCAGGAGAGATTTCCTCGATAAGCAATGTCACCAATTGGCAGAAACTGGAAGAACCAGCCCCAAATAGCTGTTACGTTATGATTATTTACCCATGTTTTGATTATAAGTTGTTTAATTGCGTGAATGAATAATACAGAATCGCCTAATCCAATGGAAGGAAGACAAGTATACCAATAAAAAATAAAGGGAATGGGAATGAATAAATAGATGAACCAATTTTTTTTAAGAGAAGATGTCATTTTAATATCCTAAATTTGGTACCAGCCATTTCTCAGCTTCTTTTATATTTTTGTCTTAGATGTTTAATTCTAATCGGCAAGGCATTGATTAGAAACGATAATTTTAAAGCGCTCAAAAGTTCTTTAGTATCTTTGGTAAAGTTTGCAGAAATTCTTGAACACCGATGACTTGAATATCATCACGATATTCTCGATGAGTGCCGCCATAAACCAAATAAGATTTAGCCACAGGATAATCGCTTTTAAAATTTTTTAACCCCCGAAACATATCCGAAGTGAGTCTTTGGGAAGATTTGCTTTCAATGGCAAGGATCCCTTTTTCTCCATATAACACAAAATCAACTTCAACTTTATTGGGGGTGCGCCAGTAAAAGATTTCATACCCCAAATCCAAAGCGTCATTAATCGCACGCAATTCTTGAAGAATCAGGGTTTCCATAGCTGTTCCGGAAATACTCTCCGGCATATCTAAAGGCCCCATAGGACGAATAGTACGATAAATACCAACATCAAAATAATAAAATTTGTGGTGCATGACAAGACGACGTTTAGCCTTCTTGGTAAATACTGGTAAACGCATCCCTACTAAAAGGTCTTCTAAAATATCAAAATAATTCATTACAACCATACGATTAATACTTGCTTCCCGGGCGATTTCTGTATAATTAAGTATCCCTCCTTGCGAAAAACTAGCAACCTCCAAGAATCGTGAAAATGCCCCTAGATTACGAGTCAAACCTTCTTGCTTAACTTCATTCTTTAAGTAATTCAGAATATACCCTTTAAGGTATACCTTAGGAGATTTTCCTAAAGATGCCGAAGGTAAATGTCCATACTGTAGCGAACGCTGTAAGTCAAACTGCTTGCCCAATTCCATGGCTGTAAGCGGATGGAAAAAACGCGTCGCCGCACGACCTCCTAATAAATTAACGCCTTTTCTTCGAAGCGAACGGGCGCTTGATCCAGTTAGAACAAATTTATATTTTTTGGTGGATATTAGCCGATGGACTTCGTGAAGCAGAGCCGGGACAAATTGGATCTCATCTATAATGATCCATTCTTTGGTGCCTGTCGGGATAATATCTGATAATTGCTTGGGATGCGCTAAAAGACGATCCCGAATATCGGCATCTAACAAGTCGATATATATGGCTTCTGGGTATTGAGCAAGAACCCATGTTGTTTTTCCTGTGCCTCGAGGCCCAAACAAGAAATAGCTCTGATCCGTTGGAAATGAAGTTGTCCTTCTAATCATAGGATTATTATTCATATATTTCTGAATTCGTCAACTTCATTTTGTATGACAATTTGCAGGTTAACATATCGTTTTTCTAGCTTCTGAATTAATCCCAAAAACTCAACTCAATGGCTTCGGTGGTGTTTGGATGGTTAAATCTAATACACAATAGGTCGATTATAAATGATAACTTGAAGATGCTCAAAGGTTCTTTGGTATAATTTTATGGAGGGTTTTCTTGTTTTGCTTTATAGGTGGTGTTAAACTAACTCCATGCCTAAACTGTATATTATTGCTGGTCCCAATGGTGCGGGTAAAACAACATTTGCTAAGGAGTTCCTGCCGCATTATGCGAAATGTTCCAATTTTGTGAATGCGGATTTGATTGCTATGGGGATTGCTCCATTTACTCCTGCTGAGGCTAGTATTAAAGCCGGTAAATTATTACTAAAAGAGATCGATAGGTTCATTAGTCGTAAGGTCGATTTTTCTTTTGAGACGACTTTGGCAGGTAAGACATATGTTCATTTGATCAATGAAGCTAAATTAAAAGGCTATTCTGTTCATATTTTCTTTTTATGGATACCTAACATACATCTTGCTAAAGAAAGAATTAAACAAAGAGTCAAACAGGGTGGACATCATGTGCCTGATGTGGATGTAAAAAGAAGATTAACGAGGAGTTTAAGTAATTTTTTTACCTTATATATGCCTTTAGCTAATTCGTGGGATGTTTTTGATAATTCTGGGATGGATCCTGTTTTGGTTGTAAAATTTAATGAAAAAGCATTACAAGTCTTTGATAAAAAACTTTACCAGCACTGGATTAAATCTGGAGGCAAGACATGATTAAGAAAGCAGAAGGTGAAATTATTTCACAAAAAGCAGAGAAAGCAATCAAGAAAGCAGTACGAGGTGTCATTGCTGATCGAAAAATGCGCGGTGAGCCATTAATTATTTGGAAGAATGGTAAGGTGGTAAAAATTCCTGCGAGTCAGTTAAAAAGGTTTAAATAGTTTCCCACCAATAAATTTAGATTTTGTTAATACACCCAATTATTCTATTTTGCCATTCTTTATAGCGCGGATTTAGAAAATTTACGAACCTTGTAGGTTCGTTGTATTGATCGACGGATGCCAGGCTTCCGCCCGCGATTTAGCCGGTTACAAAATGGAAATTGATAAATCCTTTCCGCAAAGAAGCAATCCCAATAAAAATTCTTGAAATTGCGTTTTTTGGTATTTCGTGTATACTTTAGTTGTTTTTATGTGATTTTAATCACATAAACATGACTAATAAGGTGATTTCTATTTGCTAAAGTTTTGGAGGAATTTATTATGAAGCGATTAATATTGAGCCAATTAGAGTTATGGGGAAGGTCCGTTAAAAGGAAGCCGCTTATTTTAAGGGGCGTGCGGCAGGTTGGCAAGACTTGGGTCTTAAAAGAATTTGGTTCAAAACAGTATCAAAATACAGCTTATTTTAATTTTGACGAACAGCCTGAATTAAAGCAATATTTTGAAAAGACCAAGGATCCGCAAAGAATTCTTCAACAGCTTTCCCTAGTCAATGGCGCGCCTATCCTTCCTGGAAAAACTCTCATTATTTTTGATGAAATTCAGGAATGTCCCGCCGCGCTTAATACTTTAAAATACTTTTTTGAGAATGCCCCAGAATATCATGTTGCTTGCGCGGGATCGCTCTTGGGAGTCAGGGTTTCTAAACCATCTACGTTTCCCGTTGGGAAGGTAGATTTCTTGACAATGTATCCGATGACTTTTACAGAATTCTTATTGGCAATGGGAGAAGAGAGGCTTGTGACATACATAAATAATATTAGTTTATTGGAGCCAATACCGGATATTTTCTTTAACCAGTTGCATGAAAAGCTGAAGATGTATTTTATTACTGGCGGGATGCCAGAATCGGTGCAAGCCTGGGCTGAAAAACAGGATATCCCACTTGTCCAAAAGGTGTTGCGGGATATATTGGATGCTTACGAGCTCGACTTTTCAAAACACGCGGAAAAAAAGGATATTGCCAAGTTAGGGTATATTTGGTCGTCCATTCCTTCCCAGCTTTCGAGAGAAAACAAGAAGTTTATTTATAAGGCAGTTAAACCGGGGGTCAGAGCAAGGGAGTACGAGGATGCCGTGACATGGCTATCTAATGCCGGCCTTGTATATAAAGTTTATCGAAATTCCAAGCCGGGTCTTCCTGTATCAGCGTATGATGATTTGTCCGCGTTTAAGCTTTATGTGGTTGATGTTGGCATTTTGCGGCGATTGGCATTTCTTGATCCGGCATCGTTTGGTGAAGGCAATCGGTTATTCTCAGAGTTTAAAGGGGCGCTTACTGAGAATTATATTTTACAAAGTCTTGTAGCCCAGTATGAAGTTAGCCCAAGATACTGGTCTTCTGGTTCGACGGCTGAGGTTGATTTCACTATCCAGCGCGCCAATGATATTTTACCTGTGGAAGTCAAATCAGATAACAATGTACGCGGCAAAAGCCTTGCTTTATATGACAAGCAATACAGCCCGCGGGTACGGGTGAGATTCTCGTTAAAGAATTTGAAAAAAGACGGTAACCTTCTTAATATTCCAATATTTTTAGCTGACCATCTTGAGAGATTTATTGGACTTTCTTTACAAAAATGAGGTTTTCGCCGGCGATTAAGCCGGCCACAAGACGGAAATTGATAAAATCCATTTTGTGAAAAAGTAAGAGGAAGGCCATCCCAGCCATTTTTTAGATTGTTTTTAATCTGTGCAATAATGATGATACCTAACAATATGTATTATATGCCGCTTTTTTAGGTAATAATAAAAGTTTGACAAGAATAGCATAATATTGTATGCTTAAGCACAAGTAGTTGTACAAATAAGTACAATAAAGTGTATATAAAAGGACAATTATATGGAATATCGTCTAACAAAAACGGATTTATTGCAAACACTTGGACTTTGGAATAGATTTCTTAATAAGAAGGTTCATTTAATAGCTTGTGGAGGAACAGCAATGACCCTTTGGGGAATTAAGGAATCGACCAAGGATGTCGATTTGCTTATTCCTATAGATCAAGAATACGATTATTTGATAAAGACATTAAAACAGCTAGGGTACACACAAGAAACTGGCTCAGGGTGGAGAAAAGAAGGTGAAGTGTTTATTTTTGATCTTTTTAAGGGAAAGAGAGTCCATACGACAGAATTACTGGAATCTTCCATAGAAAAAGAGAATCATGTTGTCGTTAAAGAGCTTTCTTATATTTATATAGGTATTCTTAATGAGTATGATTTGATTGTTAGTAAGTTGTTTCGGGGTACGACAGTTGATGTTGAAGATTGTTTGATGTTATTTAGGGCGAGGCGTAATGAAATTAAAATGGAGAGGCTTAAAGAACGTTATATGGAAACAGCTAAATATGATATTGCGGAAGATAGATTGATTAAGAATTGGGAAAATTATGAGCGAGTATTTAAAGAAGCCTGCCTTTCGGCAGACAAGGAGAAATTTCATGGACAATAAAAAATTATTAGAGAAACTTGGTCGCCTTGGGTACCCACTCTTGGAAGCTGAAGGGGTTTTGGATGTTAATCAAACCTTAGCTGAGGTGGTTAAGTCCAAGAATGTGCGTTTCCTTGAAGGTTTTCCCGTCATGTTGGTTAATGCGACTAAGGAGGGTAGTTTTGACTTTTCCAAGTTACAGGCCTTATTGGGCTCAAAAGAGGCCAAGGAGACGTTGAAAGGCTTGTTTCTGTTGTCCCTGGCACTATATAAGGCCAATGATCTTTATTTTGATTGGGCCAAGACCTACGTGGCTAAATTATCTTTTAAAGAAAAGGTAAGGCTTAAGTCATTGTGTGCTTTTTCTGTCCTAGAAGTTAAGGTCGGGGGTTATCGGTTAAGTATGGAACGTGTCAAAAAGGCTTTTGAGAACTATTTAACAGGGGAATCAAAAGAGGTAAAGAATTTAAATGCCAAGCATGAAGAATTGTCTTTAGAATTTTCTTTGTCCCAAGTGTTTTCTCCCAAGCAGAAAGAACTTTTTAAAAAGAAACTGAAAGGCGAAGTTTTAACCAAAACTGAAAGAGAATATTTTTCACGTACGGTCAGAAAAAAAGTATCTGCCTTGGCTAATGAGGAGTTGCATCGTTTAGCGAAAAAGGTTTAATATCCCAAATTCGGCCCCAGCCATTTTTCAACTTCCTGCACTGACATATTCTTACGTTTGGCGTAGAGGGCTATTTGGTCTTTGTTAATTTTTCCTAAAGAAAAGTATTTAGATTGAGGGTGGGAAAAATACATGCCGCAGACGGCTGCTGTTGGAAGCATGGCAAAACTTTCAGTCAAAGTAATGCCCGTGTTTTTGGTGGCGTCTAATAGTTTAAAAAGAGTAGCTTTTTCTGTATGATCCGGACAGGCAGGATAACCAGGTGCTGGGCGAATACCGCGATAATTTCCTAGAATAATTTGTTCATTGTTGAGATTTTCATCAGAAGCATAACCCCAAAGTTCTTTACGAACCTTCTCATGCATCAATTCTGTAAAAGCTTCAGCTAAACGATCAGCCACCGCTTTAGCCATAATGCTTTTGTAATCATCAAGATCATCTTCAAAGATTCTGACTAATTCATCTAATCCTATACCGGTTGTTACAGCAAAGCCTCCGATATAATCTTTAACCCCTGAGGATTTAGGCGCGATGTAATCCGCATGAGAAAGAAGAGCTTGTTCTTCACGTACAATGATTTGTTGTCTTAGATTATAGAAAACGTCTAGAACTTTTTTGCGGCTATCATCGGTATACAATTCAATATCATCTCTCACTGAATTAGCAGGATAGAAGCACACAACGGCATTTGCTTTAAGAAGCCTCTTAGCAATGATTTCATCGAGAAGAGTATTCGCATCGTTATACACACGGCTAGCCTCGGCGCCATAGGTGGAATCTTTGAGAATTTGAGGATATTTGCCTTTTAATTCCCAAGTATTAAAAAACGGTGACCAGTCGATGTAGGAACGGATGGTATTTAAATCAAAGTCTTTAAATGTTTTAACACCTAAGAAGGATGGCTTAGTGATAGTTATTTCTTTCCAATCGGTGATTAGAGCTTTTTGTCTAGCCTTTTCAATGGGAACAAAAGATCTAGCAGTTTGCAGGCTTAAATGTTCCTGACGAAGCATAATGTAATCGGCTTTGGTTTTACTAATTAAGTTTTCTTTAAGTTGGGGATCCATTAATGAGCGGCAAACACCCACCGCTTTGGAAGCATCCTTGCTGTGGATGACAGGAGCTTTTGTGTAAGCAGGTTCAATCTTAACAGCTGTATGCGCCGGTGAAGTGGTTGCTCCTCCTATAAGAAGGGGAATCGAAATATTTTGACGTTCCATTTCAGAAGCGACATAGGCCATTTCCTCTAAGGAGGGAGTAATTAAACCAGAAAGGCCAATCATATCTGCGATATTTAGTTTAGCTTCATCGAGTATTTTTTGACAGGAGACCATGACTCCAAGATCAATAATTTTAAATCCATTACAGGCAAGAACAACTCCTACAATATTCTTTCCAATATCATGAACATCACCCTTGACGGTAGCCATGACAACGGTTCCAGCCACCTTGGTATTTTTTTGATCTTTCTCTTTTTCAATAAAAGGAGTCAGATAAGCGACAGCCTTTTTCATTACCCGGGCACTTTTAACCACCTGAGGCAAAAACATTTTTCCAGCACCAAAAAGATCTCCCACTACATTCATCCCATTCATTAAGGGGCCTTCAATGACATCCAGCGGCCGGTTGGTGTTTGCTCTGGCTTCTTCGGTATCAGCATCAATAAATTCGACAATTCCTTTAACAAGGGCATAGGAGAGACGTTCTCCTACTGGAAGTTTCCGCCAAGCGAGTTCTTCTTCGACCTTTTCACCTTTAGATTTGACCGTTTCTGCAAAGCCGACTAAACGTTCGGTTGCATCAGGACGGCGGTTGAGAATGACATCTTCAACGATTTCTAGAAAATTTCTAGGGATTTGGTCATAGACGGTGATCATCCCGGCGTTCACGATGCCCATGGTCATTCCTTCCTTGATGGCATGATATAGAAAAGAGGAGTGCATGGCTTCTCTTACAGTATCTTGTCCACGAAAAGAGAAGGAGACGTTCGAAACACCTCCGGAAATTAAACATCCTGGACAGGCTTGTTTGATCAAACGGGTTGCTTCAAAGAAATCTTTAGCGTAATTATTGTGTTCTTCGATGCCGGTTGCGATGGCAAAGATGTTAGGGTCAAAGATAATATCTTCAGGGGCAAAGCCGATTTCTTCGGTTAAAATTTTATAAGCTCTTTTACAGATACTGACACGTTTTTCCACTGTATCAGCTTGACCTTTTTCGTCAAAGGCCATGATAATGGCCGCAGCTCCATAATAAAGAACCTTGCGAGCTTGTTCTTTAAAAGAAGCTTCACCTTCTTTAAGGCTGATGGAGTTAACGACGGACTTGCCTTGAACGCATTTAAGACCTGCTTCAATAACTGACCATTTGGAGGAATCGATCATAATAGGGACTTTAGAAATATCAGGTTCTGAAGCAATGAGATTTAAGAAGGTGGTCATAGCTTGGGAAGAATTAAGCATGGCTTCATCCATGTTGATGTCAATCATCTGGGCGCCGTTTTCGACTTGCTGACGGGCGACCACTAAGGCTTCATCAAATTGTCCTGCAATAATCAAGCGGGCGAATTGTTTTGAACCAGTGACATTGGTGCGTTCGCCAACATTCACAAAATTGCTGTTATCTCGAATGATCAACGGCTCTAATCCTGAGAAGGAGCTTTGGGGTGTAAGTTTAGGGATTGATCGAGGAGAAAAATCTTTAATAGCATCTGCCATTGCTTGAATATGCGCTGGGGTGGTTCCGCAGCAGCCACCAAGGATATTTAATAAACCGCTTTGGGCAAATTCTTTGATGATAGCGGCCATTTCCTTAGCCTCTAAATCATATTCCCCAAAGGCGTTGGGAAGTCCGGCGTTGGAATAACAGCTGATCGAGGTATTGGCGATTCTGGAGAGTTCAGCAATGTATTGACGCATGTCTTTTGGGCCTAGGGCACAATTAAGACCAATCGCTATAGGTTTGGCATGTTTGACGGAAATCCAAAAAGCTTCTGTGGTTTGGCCAGAGAGAGTTCGTCCGCTGGCATCGGTGATGGTTCCTGAAATGATCAAAGGTAATTTTAATCCAATTTTTTCTGAATAGGTTTCAATCGCATAGATAGCAGCTTTAGCGTTTAAGGTATCGAAGATGGTTTCGATGAGAAGTAGATCGACGCCGCCATCGATCAGTCCGCGTAATTGTTCAGTGTAGGCTTCTACTAATTGATCAAAGTTAACAGCACGGAACGCTGGATTATTGACATCTGGAGAGAGAGATGTTGTGCGGGTTGTTGGGCCAATAGCACCGGCCACAAAACGCGGTTTGTTGGGATTTTCTTTTGAGGATTTTTCTGCTGCTTTTTTAGCAATTTGGGCGGAAGCAAGATTCAGTTCGTAGACTAAATCTTCCATTTTATAATCAGCCATGCTGACACGATTACTATTGAAGGTGTTTGTTTCAATAATATCAGCGCCAGCTTTCAAATATTCGCTGTGGATATCCTCGATAATTTGCGGCTGGGTTAAAGATAAAAGGTCGTTGTTGCCTTTAATATCGAGAGGATAATTCTTAAAACGTTCACCGCGGTATTGGCTTTCGGTGAGCTTATATTTTTGGATCATAGTACCCATCGCTCCGTCTAAAATGAGGATACGTTGGGTCATCAGTTTATGTAAGATATCGTGGGTGGAAGAATATTTCATATCGTCAAAGAGTAAGGGAAATTATGGGATAAGTCAAACATTTCTTAAGTGAGATTCTGTTGTTATTTTAATTGATAAATTCCTAGAATTTTTGCATTCCCAAGCTTGATTGAGCCATATTCAGGATAAGGATATTCTTCTGGGTGTTGCCTATAATTTGTCAGAAGATATTTAGCGTCTTTTAAAGAAACCTCTTTAAATCTGTTTTTATCTTCATTAGAAAGGATATTTAGATTATTTCGAATCAAAGGAGAAAGGGGGTTATCTACAGCTATGGGGATGATCTTATCGGGATCATTTTTGAGAATCAATTCTAAGGCTTGTTTATAGGAAAGCCCCCAATAATCTAATTCAAATTTATTTTTTATTTCCTGCATATTCTTTCCAGCTAATCGATTGAAATAGACATTTTCAAAAGGATGGATTTTTTTCATGGTGATACCAATTTGGCTTAAAGTTAGAACGGTTGTTAGGATTATTATTGGACGAAAGGAGGTCTTTAAATGCCAGAGGGTTGATATTCCTTTAAGAGAGAATATTAAAAATATAGGATAAATAAAGAATAAATGTCTCCAGCTATCATAGAGCTTGCCATGAGTTAATAATAAAGGAAGAAAGAAACAGATTAGAAGGATAACCGTATCTCTTTTTAATTGTTTTAGAGAATTTAAGAAACCAATGAAGAAACAAAGACTGTAAAATAGAGGAGTTGTAAGTAGTAAATATACGGGGCCATAATGCCAAGGCAGATGGTCACCGATGTAAACATTTCCTAAATATAAGACTGAATAAGGAAAGCTGGCGTGCAAGGTTGTTTGTAGTACATTTGTGAAGTTTAATATTGGGTTTTGCCATAATAACGGCCATCCAAGAATAATTAGGATGATTAAAAAAGAGGTGTAAAGAAATAACTGTAAACTTAAAGTTTCTTTTTTTCTAGTATCTTGAGTTTTAATAATATTCCAAAGATAGAAAAATACTGATATCAAGGGGAGGATTACTCCGATAAGTCTAATGTCGATTAAAATGGTGCAAGCTAAGGCATGAAAACCAGCATTGAGAAGGGTTTTCTTATCCAACCATCTGAGAAGGGTATAAATACTTAAGACATAAAATGAAAGGAAGGGGATATCAACAGTATCATAAAATGAGTGGGCGAAAATTCTTGGACTTAAAACGAGAAACAAACATCCTAAGAGCGCAATTTTCCAATTCTTAAAATAAAGATTACATAATAAGTAAAAAAAGTAAACTCCTAAAGAAAATAACAAGAAACAGCAATAATGTCTAAAAAGAAGAACATCTCTTAGGTTGATTAATTGAAAAATATTCTTTAAATAATTTAAGGGTATTTCAATAATGGGGCCGTGAAGCAAGTCCATAAGCTCAGTGGGGGGGGCAGGAGTGTTAGCAATAGATCCATTGTGCAGAACATCTGCTGTGTATATTCTCCAGGCATGACCAATGTATTGATTATTATATTCATCCCAATGGACGCCGTAATCTTTAAAAACAGAGAATCCGGCAAATAGTAAGATGCAAAAAAAGAAAAAGCTAAGTAGAGGGGGTTCAAAAATTGATTTCATTTTTTAAGAGTAGAAGAAAGATTCAGTAATAATAATTATTCAAATTAAGAAACGTTATTGTAGAAGAAATATATTAAAGAATCTATTATATTAAATAAAACAAAATTATCCTGAAAAAGAGAAAAAGAGATGGCTTTGCCAATATCTTTTAGAAAATCGTGCTATAATTTTTGTGAAACTGGTGTTGAAAGCAAAATAAAGTAATGAATTAAGAAATTTAAATAATGATAGTATCTAAAGAGGGCGGTAGGGGTGAAGCTTGTTTCTGTCATCATCGCTGTTTACAATAGAGAGGGATTTATTGAACAATGTTTACATTCACTGCTCAATCAGATTCTAGAAAGAGATTATGAAGTAATAGTAGTGGATGATGGATCAACGGATAATACGCGTCAAGTATTAGTGAGATTTATTAACCCTAAGCTTATATTTATTTATAACGAAAGTAATTGTGGTCCAGCTTATTCAAGAAATAGAGGAATTAAACAAAGCTGTGGAAAATATATCGTATTTTTAGATTCTGATTGTATGGCTGACGAATGCTGGATTGAGGAAATTATAAAGCCATTTGATTTAGAGCAGCTGATAATGATTACGAGTGGAAGAAGTATTGATCCTCCATCTGGGACATACTGGGAGATGGTTAATGAGGGATCAAATTTCATTGCTTCTCGGGATGGATATGTCCAAGAAAGTCACACTTGTAATATGGCAGTTCGAGGTAGTTATATTCGTGAAAATCTTTTTGATGAAAGGTTAAGTTTTTCTGAAGATCTTGATCTTTGTCTAGGTTGTCTAAGAAAGAATTTTAAAATTTATTACACCTCAAAGGCTACCTTGGTTCATTTTCATCGTTCAGCTTTTACATCTACTCTTCGTTCATATTTTCGTTGGGGAATTTACAATACATTTGTACGTTTGAAATGGGGATCTCCCCCTTTTTTGAATTATGGAACGTATGTCTTGTTAGCAGGATTAATATTTTTGTTATTTGGAGTTATAGGTCAACAAAATATTTTTAGTGATATATCATGTGTCATGTTTGTTCTTTGGTTGGCATTGGTTTTTTATGTACGCTTTCAATGGGTAGGATTTACTAGACATATTAGTTCTTATCCGGGACGAGTTGTTATGGCTTTGGCTAATTGTACAGGCAATGTTTTAGGGGTTATATTTTTTGTTTTCAGGAAATTTAGACATGGTCACAGATAAACAAAAACTTAAAGAGATTTGTTATTGATTTAGCTCGTTGTGCAAAATTCAGGCCATTGGCTTTAGAAAAAAACTACTGTTTCACTAGTATTCTAAACAAGATCCAAATTTACTTAAGTAATAAAATAATATTTAGAAAGTTTTTTAAGATTATGCTATTCGTTGACAATGATTAGTCCTCTGGTAGGATGCGTCCTATGAGTTCTCCAAATCCTTTTGGTTTATCTAAAGTTAAAAACATTATTGCTGTTTCTTCCTGTAAGGGAGGTGTCGGCAAATCCACTATTGCTGCAGGTTTAGCCCGAGCATTACTGCAAAAGGGCTTTAAGGTTGGTCTTCTGGATGCGGATATCCACGGCCCCTCGATTCCTACACTTTTTAATTTATCTTCTGTTGATATCCATATTAATGAATTTAAGATGGCCATTCCTGTAGAAGCTGAAGGTTTAAAGCTTATGTCTTTTGGATTCTTGTTGGGTGATGCGCCAGCGGTGATGCGAGGACCCATTCTTGCTAATTATATTCAGCAACTCTTGTTTAAGACAGAATGGGCAGATCTTGATTATTTAATTATTGATATGCCTCCAGGTACAGGGGATGTGCAATTAACAATTACTCAGTCGGTACGTTTGACAGGGGCTGTGATTGTAACAACTCGTCAGACTCTATCTTTAGTTGATGTATCAAGAGGGATTTTGATGTTTGAGAAGGTGAAGGTTCCTATTTTAGGTATTGTAGAAAATATGGCTTTTTTTATTTGTGATTCTTGCGATAAGAAACATTATGTTTTTGGAGATAATCAAACTCTAGAGAAACGTTTTGGCGTTAAGACTTTGTCTGAGATTCCATTAGTCTCTAATCTTGATTTGGCTATTTATATGCAACAAACGGCGCAGGCTTTGCTAAAAGAGCTTGAAGAACAAAATAAGGATCAAAGGATTCTTCCTCAAGTTACTTTTGATGCGCAGAGTATTTGTTTGAAATTTAATAATGGTAGAGAGATAGTATTGGAAAACCGTCAGGTGCGTTTATCGTGCCAATGTGCGGTATGTATTAATGAAATAACAGGAAAGAAGATTCTTAATCCTGCTAAAATCCGTCTTGATATTGCCCCTAAAGAAATTACGTTGTTAGGTAATTATGCCGTTGGAATTAATTGGAATGATGGGCATGCTTCAGGAATTTATCCCTATAGCCTACTTGAGCATTTGGGCTAATTCACCGTTTTCATGCATTTCTGTAATGATGTCGCATCCTCCAACAAACTCACCGTTGATAAAAATTTGTGGAACAGTTGGCCAATTGGTGAATTCTTTAATACCTTGGCGAAGTTCTTCAGAGGCTAGTACATTGTGGTCTTTGATGGGTACTTGATAGGATTGTAAAATTTGTACGGATTTAGCAGAAAAACCACACATAGGAGCATCGGCAGTACCCTTCATATAAATAACAACTTTGTTATTCTTGATATCACCTTCAATTTGTTGTTTTAAGTTTTCTGATAACATGTATTTCCTCCTATTAATATCCGTATTGTGATTTGTTTTCATCCCATTTCGTGGGTGTAAATGTTTTTAAACCTAATGCGTGCACGACAGAAAAAATATCTTTAAGTGCAGACATTACTAGTTGTTGTTGTTTGAAAACAGGCAAGCCTTCAAACGAAGAAGAGACTACAAAAGCCTGCAGATGCTGCTCATCATTCATAGGATCCAACACATAGGCTGTTGAGTTGGGAACCTTTTCTTCGATGAGTTTTTTAATTTCGTTTAATGTCATTTCTTGTAGTTCTTCTTAAACCATTCAATAATGTTTAAGGATTCATAAAGAGGTTTGCCGTCGATCACAAGGCAGGGAACTTGAGTTTTTCCGCCAATCTTGAAAAGCTCTTCTTTGTAAGCTGGATTTTGGTGAGTATCTTTCAAAGGAATGCTGATATTTTCTTTGGCAAGATAATCTCGCACGCGTTGACAATAAGGACATCCGGCAAAGTGATAAAGTGTAGGAGTGTTCATAGAGGAGTTATTTTACCAATTTTTCTACAAAATCAATGACTTTTTCTTCTAATGATTTCTTGTAAAGCTTATTCATTTCCTGCAGACAGGTAGGGGAGGTCACATTCACCTCTATCAAGTAGTCGCCCAAAATATCAATACCAACAAAATAAAGCCCGAGTTTCTGTAAGTGGGGTTTAAGAATGTTGACAATCTCTTTGTCGCGTTTATTAACAGTTACAGCCATGGCTTTTCCGCCGGCATAAAAATTATTACGATGTTCGCCCTTTCCATGCACGCGAAGCACGGCTCCTAAAATTTCTCCATTAAGCAGCAGTATCCTTTTATCACCATTTTTAGCATCTGGAATATATTTCTGTAGAATGATCGCCTGATCGTATCCTTGGCTTAATGTTTCTAGGATGACATTGGTATTGGTGTGTCCATTTTCAATATGAAAGACGGACTGCCCCCCAAAGGCATTCGTTGGTTTGGCGATCACATTTTTATGTTTAGCAATAAAATCTGACAAATCTTGCTGATTACTGGAAATGATGGTGGCAGGAGTGATATCTGTAAATTGGGCAGCCCAAACTTTTTCATTAACGGTGCGAATTCCAGACGGACTATTAATCACAGCAATCTTTTTAGGCAGATGATCTAGAATCCAGGTATTCATTAAATATTGTGCATCAAAAGGAGGGTCAGGACGGACAAAAATAGCATGGACGTCTTTTTGTGAAAGCTGTGTTCGTTGTCCAATTAGAAATGGTTCATGAATAATAGATTGAGGGGAAACCTTGGTGGCATTAAAAAAGATTTTTCCATCAATTAAGCTAAGGCCGTCTTTAGGGACGTAATAGATTTCGTGTCCTCGTTTAAAAGATTCCAGCATAAAAATGAAGGTGGTGTCTTTTTCCATCTTAATTGTTTCAAGATGGTCCATTAAAAACAAGAATTTCATTTCTTTTTCTCCAGGTCTTTGATTTCGCGGGTTGCAGCAACGCCAGCAACGCGCGCTAGAATGCGGTAAATATCAAAAACGTTTAAATTGTGTTCAACGCCGCAGTCCTTGCCGTATTTGTCCAAATGAGGACACATCTTTTGGAAGGTCATGCCGCCAGGGGAGTTGAGGTTTTCCCTAGAACTTTTTCCAGTATGGAATCGATAAAATCCACCCACAAAATTATTATCAATTTGATAAATACAAACTTCTGAAGGATTTTCTTCAATACGGTGAATGGTTGGAACTCCTTCTTGAAGTAAGAAGCTGGTGACTTCTTGGGCAGCTTTGTCCCTTGAGAGATCTTTGCGTTTACGGCTGTTTAATTCCAAGATTTGTTCAGGGTTCTCAAGGGGGATAACGCCTAAGCCATAGGTGCCGCTGTTAGCTTTGATAAAAATAAAAGGTTTGTCTTCGATACTGTATTGAGTATATTTGGCTTGAATTTCGTTAAATAGATCTTTGGCATGGGTGTAAAGTCTTTGTCGATCGTCTTCTTTATTTATGTCTATTTCATCAACGCTTCGATAAAGACAGGAAAATAGCCAGGGATCAACGCCAACCATCTGGGCAAATTCTTTCATGAGTTCATTGGTATGACGAAAATGCTCTGATTTCAAACGAGAGTGCCATCCGGCATGAATGGAGGGGAACATAGGGATCCCAGCGTCGATTAAGGCCTGAGGAATGCCTCCCATTAAATCGTTATTCATGAGCATTAAATCAAAACGGGCTTCGTTATTTTGGATTTTCTCTGTGATTTTTTTGAAACAATGAATTTTAACGGTTTTACCTGCAGCGGTTTCTAATTCAAGAGCGCTGGCCGCTTGTTCACAAAAGGAAGGTTCTTTAGTAAAAAAAGTAGCGATGGTTGCTTCGAATCCTGCTTTTTGAATAATTTCTTGCAGGATACGGATATTTTCTAGATACCAGGTATTACGTGTGTGTTCTTCAGCGGTAATAAGAATTTTTTTGGCACCAGGAACTCTTTTGTTGATGGCATTTTTAAAGAGATTGATAGCATCTTTAAACCCGTGTTCGCATAAATTATTAAAGCCGGCAGGGAAAAGGTTTGTATCAACGACGGCAATTTTAAAGCCTGCATCACGAATATCTACCGAGCTGTAAATGGGGGTATAGTTTTCCTCATAAGTTTTAAGCCACAGGTGGACATTTTTCTGTTCTTTTTGAATACAGGCTACACAGATGGTTTGTGAGAAATTATTAGATAAAGTAAGTTTGTTCATAGCGGGCTATAGTATAATATTAAATGATGATGAAAGCAAAGATTGAAAAAATCCTACAAGCAACATTCCAGCCCGAGTTTTTAGAGGTGATTGATGACTCTGCTAAGCATGCCGGTCATAATCCTGATGCTAAGAATGGTGGAACTCATTTTAGTGTTTCGATTGTTTCTAAAGCTTTTGTAGGTAAAGCCCTCTTAGAGCGTCATCGCATGATTTATGCTGCTCTTGAAGAACCGCTTAAAGAAAGAGTCCATGCCTTGGCGATTCAAGCTAGAGATAAATAGTGACAGGCACTAATTAAATAATTAGTGCCTGTCACTATTTATTAACTGCGTAGTTTATAACCAATTTTAAATAAGTAGACTGTGGCAATAAAGAATAAGCTGGCCAGAAAGAAGGCTACGCCGACACAGATGGGAAGAGAAGTGTCGCTGCTGCCCGTCATGCTCCATCGAATACCGCAAATCAAATAATACATAGGATTAAAGTGGGAAATGATTTGTAAGGGAGTTGGCAACATGGATAAGGGATGAAAGACTCCACCCAGCAAAGCCATAGGGACAATGATATAGATATTCCACATAGACAGCATTCCAAAATCTTCCGCCCATAAAGCCCCCATCATTCCAGCGCAGGAAAAAATCACCGAGATAGTTGCCATAAAATAAAGTAGAGCCAATGGATGAGCAATAAGACTTGGGGCAAAGAGAAGAGACGTGATCCAAACGCCTAAGCAAACGATCATTCCGCGAGCAACTCCGCCTGCTAAAAGTCCTAAAACCATTTCCATATAAGATAATGGTGAAAGTAGAATTTCTTGAATGTGATTATGCCAGCGTCCGATGAAGAGCGATGAAGATGTGTTTTCATAAGAGCTGGATATTAAATGCATGGTCATGAGCCCAGGAACAATAAATTGTAAATAGGAAAGGCCGGTTGAAGAGAAATTAATTTTAGAGCCAATAGCTACGCCAAAGATATACATAAAAAGAGCAGAGGAAACTAGCGGTGGAAAAATAGTTTGATTAGCCACCGATACAAAACGATGAATTTCTCTTTTGGATAATGCCCAGACACCGATAGGGTTGGTGATTAAATGAAGCATATTATTCAGCTCCTGTTATCTCAAGAAAGATTTCTTCAAGGCTTTTATCCTGGAGGATTTGTTTCTTATCACCAATACGCACAATACGGCCGTGATTGATGATGCCAATTGTTTTACAAAGCTTTTCTGCTTCTTCCATGTAATGGGTGGTTAAGAAAATAGTTTTACCTTCACGATTCAGTTGAGCTAGATAATCCCAGATTAAAAATTTTAATTCTAAGTCACAGCCGGCAGTTGGTTCATCAAGAATAAGAATTTCAGGATCGTGAATCAAAGCGCGGCATAGAAGCAGGCGTTTTTTCATCCCACCTGAGAGCGCTCGGTGTTTACAGTTGCGTTTATCTGTTAGTCCAAAACGTTCTAACAATTGATTAGCACGCTTTTTAGATTCAACAGGGGGGATACCAAAATATTCCGCTTGATAGACTAAAAGTTGATAGATGGTTAAAAAAGGATCAAAATTAAATTCCTGAGCGCATAGACCAATGAGACGACGGGAATTGAGATACTCAGCTGTGACATCGTAGCCAAAAACTTTAACATCACCGCTTTGATAATTGGAAAGTCCGGTTAGGCAATTGATGGTGGTTGTTTTGCCAGCGCCATTGGGGCCTAGGAAGGCAAAGAAATCCCCGCGTTTGACTTCAAAAGAGACTTTGTCTAAAGCTTGAAAGTTTTTATAGAATTTTGTTAGATTTCTAATAGATATGGCTGTGTCCGAATGACGCATGGCAGATATTATACTCTGGTTGTATTTTTATCTAAAGCTGTTTTTGCTTTTCTAGCAGCATTGCGTACAATTTCTGGCAATGCAGGGTGAATATAAATCGTGCGCAACAGATCATCTAAGGTGGCATTCATATTCATGTAGGCAATAACCATATGAATCATATTAGAGGCCTCTTCTCCCACAATATGACCACCTAAGAGTTTGCGGGATTTACGATCAAAGAGCAGCTTACAAAATCCAGACTCTGATAAAAGTGCCATACCCATAGCAGAGCTTTTATAAGGATTAAATCCAACAAAGTAATCGACACCTTCTTGTTTTAACTCATCTTCAGTTTTACCCACTCCAGCGACCTGAGGATTTGTAAAGACTGCATGAGGAACGGGAGGATAGGCAATGGGTTTTCGAATTTTCTCACCAAAGAGCTGATCGAAGAGATATTCGCCTTCAAAATTCACACTATGGCGGAAGAAGTAATTGCCAACACAGTCACCCATGGCGTAGATTCCATCAACAGAAGTTTCTAAGAATTCATTAACCTTAATTAATCCGCCGGATTTAAGTTCTATATCAGTGTTGATGATATCTAAGGTGTCGGTATTAGATGTGATGCCGGTGGCAATCAATAAGCTTTGAGCACGGATGGATTGGGTTTGTCCGTTTTGTGTAAAGTGTACGGTAAATTGATTGTTAGAGTATTCCACCTTAGTTGGTATTGCTCTAAACTTCATATCATGATATTGACTAAAGACTTTTTGAAATTCAGCAGCGACTTCTGAATCTTCATGACGCAAAAGGGAAGAGCGCACAAGAAAATGTGTTTGGGTTCCTAAAGCACCATAGGCATGTCCTAATTCGCAGGCGATATATCCGCCACCTAGGATTATCATTGATTCAGGCAAGGATGTATTGCGTAAAGCTTCGGTGGAGGTCATAAAGGGTGTTCCAGCTAAGCCCGGAATATTTGGTATTTGAGGCTTCGCGCCTACAGCAATAAAAATTTTATCGGCGGTTAATTGCTCGCCATTAGCTTCGATGGTTTTATTATTAACAAACTTAGCTTCACCTTTGATAGAGGTGATATTAGGATGTTTGCTGTAGCTGGCAGCAATTTTATCTGAATCACTATCGACAGTTGCTGAGATGCGATTGATAAGTTTGGCAAAGTTGACGGTAAATTGAGGATTGTTATGAATATCAAAGCGGTGGGCTTCCTTAATATGCAAAGCTACATCAGCAGGATGAATAAGCATTTTTGAAGGAATGCATCCACGGTTTAAACAGGTCCCGCCTAATCGATCCTTTTCAATGACAGCAACCTTAAACCCTAAGGATGCTGCAGGTGAGGAGATCTTGGAGCCGCCGCCAGAGCCGATCGTAATAATATCAAATTTTTTTAAGGGAGTCATATTGAGTGCTTTCCATATATTGAGCTAAACGTTGAATCACTTGGTTTAATTCTGTGTATTGCATTAAATCGCTGCGGACGGCCCCAACATTAGGGAGGCCTTTTAAATATCCTGTGTAATGTTTACGAAAGGTCTGTACGCCGTATTTCTCGTCCTTGAATTGTACATTTAATTTTAAGTGCTCTAAACAGATTTGAATTCTTTCTTCGATGCCGGGCTCAGGCAGATGTTCTCCTGTTTTTAAATAATATTTGGTTTGTTTAAAAATCCAGGGATTGGCAATAGCACCGCGGCCGATCATTACCCCATCACAGCCGGTTTCTAGCATGGCTTTTACATCTTCAGGGGTGGTAACGTCCCCATTACCAAAGACAGGAATAGAGATCACTTTCTTAATTTTTTCAAGCCATGCCCAGTCCGCAAAACCATTATGGGCTTGATCTCGGGTGCGGCAATGCAAGGTCAGCGCCTGAGCTCCTGCTTGTTCTACCATTTTTGCAACATCCAGGATAACGATACTTTGACTGTCCCAGCCTAGACGGGTTTTCACAGTGACAGGAAGTTTAGTTGCTTTGACGGTGGATTTAACAATTTTTTCAAATAAGGGAAGATCGCGCAAAAGACCGGCGCCTTCATTGCGAGCCACATGATTTTTAACCCAACAGCCGCAATTGATATCAATAAAATCTGGTTTGAATCGCTCGATAATTTGAGCAGCACCTTCCATGGCTTCTGGCCGTCCACCAAAGATTTGAATAGCGACGGGTCTTTCTTCATCACAAATTTCAATTTTGTGTAAAGCTTTGGGGACTTCACGAATGAGCGCTTCAGAAGCCGTAAATTCTGTGTACACCAAATCCGCGCCTAAACGCTTGCAAATCAAGCGGAAGGGAAGTTCGGTAACGTCTTCCATGGGGGCAAGAGACAAAGGCTGATTGAGTTCAATATTGCCTATCTTCATAAGTGCCCCATTATATCTAAATTTACTTTTTATGCAAATTAAGTATAATAGCGCCCATGCCTATTATTCTTGACCCACAAGAAGCTGCTATAAGACGGGGAATTAAGACCGTTGGTGTTGGAAAAAAAGGAAGCAAAGCTTTAAGTGAAGATTTAGCCCGTGAAATTCTTGAAGATTTTAAATCAGGTAGGGTTTCACCTGCGGCTGGCGGAGCTTTTCTAGCAGGGCTATTGGCTAAGGGTCTTGAGCCTCAGGAAGAAATTTTAGCTGAGGCTTTTGCTCCTGGCGTATTTGAAGATCCACAAAAACTAGTGAATAGTATTGCCGCTGATGCTCCTGATTTTGTCCGCTGGATTTGCGTGCAGTTATTAAACGGTCAAACCTTGGATAAAAAAACTGCTTATGACTTAGGTAAATTCTTATTTTCTGACCAACTAGGCGATGGAGCTAGGGGTTTGGTGGCTAGCTTTCTTCGTGTGCGTTATGAGACTGATGATGAGTATGAAGGCATTCTGATGGCAATTCAAGAAAGCTTGAAGCCAGGTTTTAAAACTCTACCACCAGCAGGAAAGCCCATTGTACAGTTAGCGGAGCCTTTTGATGGAGTCGATCATTCCTATATGATCACGCCTTTAGTTGGTCAATATATTCAATCGTTAGGGTATCGTGTGATACATATGGTTGGTAAAAATAGCGGGCCAAAGTTTGAAATGAATCTCTGGGATATTTCCCAAGCGTTGGATGAGAAAGCGGCGGTTGGTAATCATGATTTAGCTAATCCAGCGACGCGTATGGGTTTGTTTTTTCATCAGTCGGATATGTCGGAGGCTTTAGACCGTTGGGTCGCTTTACGGCATCAGACCATCAAGAGACCGTTTTTATCTACCTTAGAGCGATTTGTCAATCCCGCTCAAGCTGATATTCTTATTGCTTCTGCTTTTCATCCTCCCTACGGGGAGAAGATGCGGACTATTGCTGAACGCTCTGGGTTTAAAGGAATTGTCATTGTTAGAAACGGTATTGAAGGTACAATGGCTTTTCCATTGCTTAGGCCGGTCAAAATCTTGCTTTCAGCCAGGCTTAAAGACGGGCAGTATCAACGCCATGAAATGACCATAGGTATCGTTGCTGGAATCGATGTAGAACAAAGAATTGAGCATCCAAAAGCTGTTGATAATGCGCGTCTGATAGAGGCTTATTTAAAGCATGGTAGTTCAGGGGATAAGCATATGGATTTAAGAACTAAGGCAACTTGTGATGGTTTGAGCCAAGCACTGCAATGGATTAAGGAGAATAGTTATGGTTTGGATTAAGATTGCTTCAGTGTTGATGTTTTTCGGAGTTGTTCTGGGAGCCTTTGGTTCTCATGCTTTGCGTGGCAAGATTTCTGATTATTATTTGGATGTTTATAAAACGGGTGTCTTGTATCATTTTATTCATGCTCTGGGTTTGTTTGTGGTAGCTTGGGTCTCAACCATCAGCCAAGACCCCAAGGTCAATCTGGCGGGCATTTTCATGGTGCTTGGAATTATAATATTTAGCGGCAGCCTTTATGTCTTATCGATCACTGGAATCAAGTGGTTGGGAGCAATTACGCCACTGGGTGGGTTGTCATTTTTGGTTGGGTGGATGTTATTGGTTTTTGTAAAATAAGAGATAGTGCCTACATAGTGCTACAGGAAATTAGTCTTTCTCAAGGAGGGTCAATATGTTTTCTTTACAAACACGAATGATGCTTTTAGTGGCGGCTATGTTTGCCATCATCTATGCCGTGGTTGTGATGATTGGAACAGCGGCCGGAGTTAATGATTTTCATTTTTACTTCATTATTTCTTTAGGCATGATGTGGTTTCAGTTTATGATTGGGCCTAAGATCTTGGAATGGACCATGCAGCTGTGTTATATCAAAAGGGAAGATAATCCTAAGCTTTATGTCATGATAGAAGATTTAGCGAAGCGGGCTAATATTCCCATGCCGCGTGTTTGTATTTCAAAAAGCGGAGTACCCAATGCCTTTGCCTTTGGGCGAGGTATCAATGACGGACGTGTTTGCGTATGTGAAGGGATTTTGAAACTCTTAAATGAGGAAGAGCTTAGGGCAGTGTTAGGTCACGAGTTAACACATATTAAGAATCGGGATGTGATTACAATTACGTTGTTATCGGTAGTCCCCATGATTATGTATCGTCTAGCTTGGCATTTGATGTGGAGTGGCTCTGGACGCCGTGATGATCGTAATGCTCCAAGTGGTATGATGTTAGGGTTAGCGGCATTTTTGTTTTATTTTATCACCAATCTTTTGGTTCTCTATGGCTCACGTATCCGTGAGTATTATGCGGATAAAGGATCGGTGGAGCTAGGCAATAAGCCCTCTGCACTAGCATCAGCACTATATAAATTGGTTTATGGTTCAGCGCGAATGGCTAATACCGAGGATATGAAGAATGTCCAAGGGATGAAGGCCTTTTTTATTAACGACCCTTCGCAAGCCATGAATGAAATCCGTGAGTTATCTGAATTGGACACCGATAAAAGCGGAACCATTGATAGCAATGAATTATTCCGGTTGCGCAATAAACAGTTGAATCTTTCTACCAGTGAGAAGCTGATGGAATTCTTAAGTACGCATCCCAATATGCTTAAACGCATCAAACATTTATCGGAATTAAAAGGATAATGTCTGCAGCGGGTAGTTGAGGGAGGGGCTCCCCATCGCGCGCAGGTAACGAGTACGATGGGGAAACCCGAAGGACAGGATCCGCTGCAATAATTATGAAAATATCATTTTATACTTTAGGTTGCCGTTTGAATCAAAGCGAGACGGCATCGATTCAAAACTCTTTTGAAGCCAATGGCTATACGGTCGTTGATTTTGATAAGCTTTCCGATATTGTGGTCATTAATACTTGTACAGTGACCGAAGGTGGAGATGCTGATACTCGTCGTTTGGTTAACAAGGTGAATCGTCAAAATCCTCTGGCACGTATTGCTTTGATCGGATGTCAGGCACAGGTGCAGAAAGAATTACTTTCGGTATTACCTAATGTGCGTTGGATTGTGGGGAACAGTCGCAAAATGGATCTAGTGGCTGTTTTTAATGAATATCCTAATCCAATTGCCCCAACAGTGGTGACGCCTACTATTGAACGTGAGCCCTTTACACAGCCCATAGCTTCTATTGATTACGATAAACATAAAAGAGCCAATATTAAAATTCAAGATGGCTGCGATTTCTTTTGTTCTTTTTGTGAAATTCCTTACGCTCGTGGTCGGGCGCGAAGCCGTGTGTTTGAAGATGTTCTCCTGGAAGTAAGAGCTTTAGCTGCAGCTGGACACAAAGAGATTGTCTTAACAGGCATCAATATTGGCACCTATGCTAATGAAGGAAAGTCTTTATTGGATGTGATTACCAAGATGCAAGAGGTGGAAGAATTAAAGCGTATTCGTATTTCTTCAATTGAACCAACTACTATACCAAGAGAGTTGTTTGATTATATGGGGCATGGGAAATTGTGTCGCTATCTGCATATCCCTTTGCAAAGCGGTTCGGATGATGTTCTCGTTGAAATGAAACGTAAATACAGCAGGTCTGGATTTATTAATTTTATTCGTGATGCTGATAGGAAGGTCTCGCAAATTTGTATCGGAACGGATGTGATTGTAGGTTTTCCAGGAGAGACAGACAAACATTTTGATGAAACAATGGATCTTATTAGGGAAGAGCCTATCGATTATGTGCATGTGTTTAGTTATTCTGAGCGGCATATGGCCAAAAGCCGTATGCGTGGTGATGCGGTGAAATCTTCAGTTATAACTCAACGCAGTCAGATTCTGCATGAATTATCAGCCCGTAAACGCCGCATGTTTTATGAATCTCTTTTAGGGACGACGCAGACGATTCTCATAGAAGACGTTAAAGAAGATTTTCAAATTGGCTTAACGGATAATTATGTACGGGTTAAGGTTAAAGCTTCAGGAGATTTTATGAATCAAATTATCCCGGTCAAGCTTCAAAGCATTGATGGATTGTGTTTAAAAGGTGAGTTTGTATAGATCAATGATTGTGGAAATAAAATATTGACATTATTTCGAAAAATGCTATATTTTAACATTCTTAAATTTGCCAGAGTTGAAGGCATAAGCTTATTAAAATATTTTAAAGGCAGTCAGTCATGAAAACATTTCTACCTAAAGTTGATGAACTTGAAACAAAATGTTATCTTATCGATGCTACGGATAAGGTTTTAGGGCGTATCGCAACCAAAGCAGCTACTATTTTGCGCGGCAAACATAAACGCACGTATACACCTTTCTTTGATTGTGGTGATACGGTGGTGATTATCAATGCTTCTAAAGTGCGTGTGACTGGTAAGAAATTGACTGATAAAATTCAAGATCGTTATACTGGTTATCCTAGCGGTTATAGGACAGTTGTTTTGGGAGATATGTTAGCTAAAAGCCCAACCACTGTGATTGAACTTGCTGTTACCCGTATGATTCCAAACGGTGCTTTAGGATATAAGCAAAAAGGTAAATTAAGGGTTTATGCAGATGATAAACATCCTCATGCAGCTCAGAAGCCAATAGTTTTAGAAGTTTAATAGTAGGGGAGGATTTTAAATCCTCCTGTACATTTAAGGAGAAATTAGAGAAATGGTCGAAGTCGTTAAATATTCAGGTACAGGTCGTCGTAAAAGCTCCGTAGCCCGAGTTGTTCTAACTCCGGGAGAGGGAAATATTTTTGTCAATAAGCGCGGATTTAATGATTATTTTCCTCGCGAAACTGATCGACTAACTATTATGACTCCTTTGAAATTAACAAATTTAGAAAAGAAATTCGATGTTGCTGTTCGTGTGACTGGTGGCGGTTCAACCGGTCAGGCAGGAGCATTTCGATTAGGTCTTTCACGTGCACTCATTTCTTGCGACCCTTTAACTCGTGGTGTGCTTAAAAAAGCTGGCTGCTTGACTAGAGACGATAGAATGAAAGAAAGAAAGAAGCCAGGACAGAAGGGGGCGCGTCGTAAGTTCCAATGGGTTAAGCGGTAACCTAATAAAAAACAAAATTTTAAGAAAGCCTATCTCCCTTCATAAATGCGTTGACGAGATAGGCTTTTTTATTTATAGTATTTATTTTCCGACGGAGATAATATGAATACAGATATGATGCGATGTGCAGTGATAGGATTAAGCGGGTATACGGGAAAAGAGGTTTTTTCTCTTCTTCTTAATCATTCAAAGGTTAGGGTTAATTATGTAGCAGCCCAAAATACCACGGGGCCGGTTGCTGCCATTTGGCCAGAATTTCTTAATCGTACTAGCCTGATTTGTCAAAAGTTTGCGATTAAAGATGTTGTTAAAAACTGTGATATTGTTTTTCTAGCGCTTCCTCACACGGAATCGATGAAGGTGGTAGGAGTTTTGCTTAAAGCTGGTCTTAAGGTTATAGATTTAAGCGCAGATTATCGGCTTAAGAATACTAAGACTTATGAAGCTTGGTATTTGCATAAACATACCGATTCTAAGAATATTGCTAAAGCTGTTTATGGCTTGCCGGAACTTTATCGACAAAAAATTAAAAAAGCTTCTTTGATAGCTAATCCTGGCTGTTATCCGACTGCGGCTGTCCTTGGTTTAGCTCCTTTGGTTGCGACACATTCAAAATTGATTACGTCAATTATTGTAGATGCTAAATCTGGAGTTTCAGGGGCAGGGCGCAAGCTTTCGGTAGGTTTACTTGCTTCTGAGGTTAGTGAAAATTTTAAGGCCTATAAAGTTTTAAGTCATCAGCATGCTCCTGAGATTGATCAGACGATTTCTCAATTAGCGGGTAAAAAACTTTCAGTCCATTTTGTGGCTCATCTTTTACCGATTGATCGAGGAATTTTGGATACCATTTATGTGCAGTTGAATGCATCGATTACCCTTAATCAATTGCATATGCTTTATAGTAAGTTTTATAAAACAGAAAGTTTTGTTCGTGTGCATCCGATTAGTTCACAGCCGGAAGTTAAGAATGTTACTCATACGAACTTTTGTGATCTTGGGTTAGCTGTCAGTCAAGATAAGAAGACGGTTGTGATTACAAGCGCTATTGATAATTTGGTTAAAGGGGCGGCAGGTCAAGCTGTCCAGAATATGAATATTATGTGCGGATTCAATGAGACAGAAGGGTTGATATGAAAATTATCAAAGGATCAGTGACCTCTCCTAAAGGATTCTTAGCCAATGGTGTGGCAGCGGGGATTAAACGTTCAGGAAAAACTGATTTAGGGCTTATTGTTTCAGAAGTATCCGCGGTCACAGCAGGGGTGTTTACTAAAAATTCTATTAAAGCAGCACCGCTTTTAGTCACTATGAAGCATATTAAAAAAGGTGTGGGGCGAGCAGTTTTGGTTAATTCTGGAAATGCCAATTGTTATACCGGAGCTGTGGGCTTGAAGGTTGCTCAAGATTCTACTGCTCTCATTGCTAAATTGTTAAAGATTAAGATGACCGATGTTCTAGTAACATCGACAGGAATTATAGGAAAACAGCTTCCTTACAATAAAATTGCAAATGCAGCAGAAAATTTAGTAAAGGGTTTGTCTAATAGCGGTGGCTGTCGTTTTGCAGAAGCCATTATGACGACGGATTTGAAGATGAAAGAAAAAGCGGTGCAAATTAATTTAGGCGGAAAGACCGTTACGATTGGCGCTTGTGCTAAGGGTTCTGGAATGATTGAACCGAATATGGCGACTATGCTTGGGTTTGTCACTACCGATGCCGCCATATCTTTTTCATTATTAAAGAAAGCATTGCAGAAGGCGAATGATCATTCATTCAATAGCATTACCGTAGATGGCTGTATGAGTACTAATGATATGGTAACCATCCAAGCCAATGGTTTAGCAGGCAATAAGAAGATTGTCAGTGAAGGAGCAGATTTTGAGAAGTTTTATAAGGCTTTAGAATTTGTTTGTATTGATTTAGCTAAGAAGATTGTTCTGGATGGTGAGGGGGCAACTAAATTTATTACGATTAATGTTAAAGGCGCAGCTAATGATATTCAAGCTAAGAAAATTGCCAAGGCTATTGCTAACTCAGCACTAGTTAAGACAGCTGCCTTTGGAAGTAATCCTAATTGGGGACGTGTGGGTGCTGCGGTTGGTTCGTTAGGTTTAAAAGGTGTGGATGAGAATACCATGAAAATTTTATTTAGTCCTTTTGACAAAAAAGATATTGCTATTACAGTAGAACTTCGGTTAGGTAAGGCTCAGGCAACTGTTTATTCGAGTGATTTATCCTATGATTACGTAAAAATTAACGCGGAATATAATTAAAGGATTTATGGAAGAATTTGTCAAGAAAGCATCTATTTTAATTGAAGCGATTCCTTATATTAATGAATTCCGCCGTAAGATTTTTGTTGTTAAATATGGCGGCAGTATTCTGGATGATCCTAAAATTCGACATAATGTTTTAAGGGACATTGTCTTTTTAAGTTATGTTGGGATTCGTATTATCATTGTTCACGGTGGAGGACCACACATTTCTGCCCGTATGAAGGAAAAGGGTTTAAAGAGCGAGTTTGTCGATGGTATTCGTGTGACGGATAAAGAAACTCTAACAATTGTTGGTGAAGAATTAGAAAAATTGAATCAGAAAATTGTAGCTGAAATTAAAGCGCTTAAAGGGGATGTCACAGGTCTTAAGGGACAGGAAAATATTATCTTTGTGAAGAAAAAGAAGGCAGATAAAGATTTAGGATTTGTTGGGACGATTACGTCTGTGAACAAAGAACACTTAGAAGCGCATTTAGCTAAGGGGCATATTACTGTTGTTTCTCCAATGGGAATGACTGTTGAGAAACAGCCGCATAATGTGAATGCGGATGAGGTGGCTAGTGCCATTGCTAATTCCATGAAGGCAGAGAAACTTGTTCTATTAACCGATGTACCTGGTGTGATGCGAGATCTTAAGGATATGAGCACCTTACTTTCAACATTAACTCTTAAGGAAGTTGATAATTTAATTAAAAGTGGTGTGATTGTAGGAGGAATGATTCCCAAGGTCGGTTCCTGCGTCGAGGCCTTGAAGGGCGGAGGGGTTCATAAGACCCACATTGTTGATGCTCGTATGCCTCACGCACTGTTATTAGAATTCTTTACAGATCAAGGGGTTGGGACACAGATCATTAAGTAACAAATACTGTCACCCCCGAATGTTTTTATCGGGGGTCCATGTTCTGGATGCCCGATTAAGGCATTCGGGCATGACAATTTGGAAAACACTATGACACAAGAAGATATCTTAAATTCATATAATGAAAATATTTTAGCGACTTATACGCGTATGCCTGCGATTTTTGTTAAGGGCAAGGGCTCCCTCTTGACGGATATTCACGGTAAAAAATATTTAGACTTTTTCCCTGGCTGGGGAGTGAGTAATCTTGGTCATTGTCATCCAAAGGTAATGGGAGCTGTACGTGAGCAAATTAGCAAACTTATTCATGTGCCTAATAATTTGTATAATCCTATTCAAGCCAAGTTAGCTAAGGAATTGATCCGCATTTCTTTTCCTGGAAAAATATTTTTTTGCAACAGCGGAACTGAAGCCAATGAAGCAGCAATTAAGTTTGCTCGTGCTTACGGGAACGGCTCGCGTTTTGAGATTATAACGACGGATAATTCCTTTCATGGAAGGACCATGGGGGCTTTGTCAGCCACAGGACAGCTTAAGCACAAACAAGGTTTTGCGCCTCTTTTACCTGGATTTAAAACAGTACCTTTTAATGATATTAAAGCAATCGAATCTGTTCTGAGTGACAAGACTGTTGCCATCATGATTGAACTGATTCAGGGCGAAGGTGGAATTAATATAGCTTCTAAAGAATACGTGCAGGCAGTTCGCAAGATTTGTGATCAGAAGAAGATTCTTCTCATCATCGATGAAGTCCAGACGGGTATGGCGCGAACCGGCGAGATGTTTTGTTATAAACATTATGGGATAACGCCTGATATTATGTGTTTAGCTAAAGCTTTAGGTGGTGGATTGCCTATTGGGGCTATGATTGTTAAGAAAGAAATGGCGGATGTATTAAAACCCGGGATGCATGGTTCAACTTTTGCCGGAAGTCCTTTGGTTTGTAAGGCAGCGATTGGTGTTATTAAAGCGATTTATAGTGATAAGATTTTATCTAATGTGAAGTCTTTGGGGCCTTATTTAATTGAAAAACTTAACGAGTTAAAAAATAAATATCCTATCATTAAAGAAGTGCGTGGTCTTGGGCTTATGATTGGGGTTGAGTTGACGGTGGAAGGAACTGATATTTTTAAGGAATGTTTTGAACATGGTTTGATTATCAATTGCACGCAGGGCAATGTGCTTCGTATTATGCCGGCTTTAAATGTGAACCGTCGACAAATTAATAAGGCTATTTTTATTTTAGATAAAGCGTTTAAAAAAATTTATAACAAGGAGAATGTCATTCCCGCGAAACCTGCCTGCCGGTAGGCAGGGCGGGAATCTAAAGCAGAATTAATTCTGTTATGGATGCCCGTTTTCACGGGCATGACAAAATGAATATGAAACGAGATTTAATTCGATTATTAGATTATTCTAACGCTGAAATTTTAGCTTTGATGGATTCAGCGGATAAACTTAAAAAACAAAAAGGAAAGATTCGAGCTGATTTAAAAGGTAAGTCGGTGGCATTATTATTTCAAAAACCTTCTAATCGGACTCGTGTTTCTTTCTCCGTTGGTGTGCATCAATTGGGAGGGCACAGTCTTTATCTTGGCCCTCGTGAAATTAGTTTAGGCGAGCGTGAAAGTACCCATGATGTGGCTAAGACATTGTCACGTTACGTGCATTGCATCGTTGCCCGTGTTTTTGATAATAAGGATTTGGTCGAGTTAGCCAAGCATGCGGACGTGCCGGTGATTAATGCTCTTTGTGATTTGTATCATCCTTGTCAGGCTCTGGCTGATATTCAAACGATTCGTGAACATTTTGGTAAATTTAAGGGATTGACGGTTGCGTATGTTGGTGATGGTAATAATGTTTTTCATTCGCTGATGGTGGCTTGTGTGAAGGTAGGTATGAATGTGCGTTTTGCTGGACCCAAAGGATATGATCCTAATCCTGCTATTTTTAAAGAAGCTCAAGCGGTTGCCAAAGCTAATAAGGTCACAATTGAGGTAGGCCGTGATCCAAAGAGTGCAGTTAAAGGCGCGCATGTGATCTATGCTGACGTCTGGGTGAGTATGGGGCAGGAAGAAGAGAGTAAGAAGCGTATTAAAGAATTTGAAGGTTATCAGATTAATTCGAGCTTAACAAAATTAGCTGATAAGAACTATAAATTCATGCATTGCCTGCCAGCGCATCGAGGATTGGAAGTCACCGAAGATGTTATTGACGGGAAGCATTCGATTATATTTGATCAGGCAGAGAATCGTCTGCATGCGCAAAAAGCCGTGTTGTTATATTTATTATCGTAGGGGCGGCCCCCTGTGGCCGCCTAGGGCAGGCACAGGGGCCTGCCCGTACATGGAGGAATCAATGAAAAAGGTCGTTTTAGCATATTCGGGAGGATTAGATACGAGCTGTTTAATCCGTTGGTACAAGGATAAGGGGTATGAAGTGATTGCTTTTATGGCGGATGTTGGCCAAGGTAGTGATTTTAAAATTATTGAAAAGCGTGCATTAGCAACGGGAGCATCGAAGGTCTATATTTTGGATCTGAAGGAAGAGTTTGTAAAAGATTATGTTTTTCCAGCTATTAAAGCTAATGCCGTTTATGAAGGCAAGTATTTCTTAGCGACGGCTTTATCACGTCCTTTAATTGCCAAGCATCAGGTTGCCGTGGCGAAAAAAGAAAAAGCGGATGTAATTTCTCATGGTTGTACGGGGAAGGGGAATGATCAGGTCCGTTTTGAAGTAACAGCTAAGATTTTAGCTCCACATTTAGAACTACAAGCGCCACTTCGTACTTGGGAATTTAAAACTAGGGATCAGGAAATTGATTATGCCAAAAAGCATAAGATCCCAATCGACGTTACAAAGAAGAGTCCATATTCGACGGATATTAATCTTTATGGTCGTTCCATTGAATGCGGTATCTTGGAAGACCCTTGGGTTGAGCCACCAGAAGAAATTTATTTGATGACCAAGAATCCTTTAGAATGTCCCAATAAGCCTGAGTATGTGGAGATTGAATATTCCAAAGGTATCCCAGTTAAGGTTAATGGTAAGACGTATAAACCTGTTGAATTGATTCAGAAACTTAATGAATTAGGCGGACGCAATGGTGTTGGCCGTGTGGATATGGTGGAGAATCGATTGGTGGGTATTAAATCTCGTGAAATATATGAAAACCCAGCCGGGACGATTTTGATAACTTCGCACAAAGAATTAGAAGCAATGGTTTTAGATCGTGAGACATTGCATTATAAGGAATTGATTTCACCTCGATATGCGGAATTAACTTATTACGGGTTATGGGAAACGCCTTTAAAGCAACAACTTGACGCATTTGTTAATGAAACACAGAAACGTGTTAGCGGTGTTGTCCGTATGAAATTATTTAAGGGAAGTTGTAGTGTCGTTGGCCGCAAATCTCCTTTTTCTCGTTACAAGGAAGAGTTAGCCACCTATGGCGCTAAAGATATTTTTGATCCAAGATTATCTGAAGGATTTATTCGTATTTGGGGAATGCCGTATTAACTGAGAGTGAATAAGATTTGTAGTTATGACTAAATCTATACAATTCAAAGATAAAGATGGCCGTTCGTTTGTGTTATCTCCAACAGGGTATGAGCATATCCGGCGTGAGCACTGTATTAAAGATCCGGTTGATTTCATCAAAGACACTCTTTTAGATCCGTTTGCGATTGTAGAGGACAAATCTAAGCATGATCGATGGATTTATCATAAAGATCTTAGAAATAACTTATATAAGGTCGTTGTTGTTTCTTTAAGAGATAACCGTATTAAGACAGCTTTTATTAGTGACTCGGTCAGAGGAGGTAAGATAATATGGCTAAACAAAAAATTGATCAGTTAACCGTTTCGTATGATAAGGAAGCAGACGTTCTTTATATTACGGAAGGCAAACCTCGAGAAACTATTGGGGAACTGATGGATGATGGAGTGATTGTCCGCCGAGACCTAAAGACAAAAGAAGTGCTTGGTTTTACTATTGTGGATTTTACAGAGCATTTTACGAATTCCAAAGCGCAAAGAATACCGCTTAAAGCTAGGTTTTCCGTATTGCAGGCAGCGTAGGCTATTCGTATTTTGGGAATGCGGTATTAAACTTTTAAGGCGTAGTTAATGCATCCAATTAAGACTACTGTAACATTTCTTGTTATTTTTATAATGCCCATGTTTTTTGTATGAATTTTATGGAAATCAATGGGTTCGAAATCCGATATTGGGAATATTCTTAAGAAGTATGTAATTGTTTCTTATTTTATTTGGTTATTTGTTTATTTAATGTGGATGTTAACGGATCATTCAGATCGATATTATTCCAGTTTTGAAATGACTAATGAGTATTCATGTTACTTATTAGTAAAATCTTTTATTTCGTATTTTATTTGGTCGATAGAATATATATTTATACCTCTTGTAGGGGGATGGTTTTCTGCTAAGAAATTTATTCATAGATTTAAAGATCAGAATTTCTTATCTGTTCAAGTGATGTTTTCTATGTTTATTCTTGTTGCTGTGATTGTGATTAACTCTTTATCTTATTTTTATTTGAATAAAGGATAAATTATGTCAAAACTCTGGGGAACACGATTCGATAAGAAGTCTCATCCGTTGGCTGATCAGTTTACCTTCAGCATTAGCTATGATTATCGTTTGGCTAAATATGATGTCATAGGCTCGATTGCCCATGCCCAGATGTTAGGCAAGCAGGGGATTATCCTCAAGAGTGACTCCGCCAAGATCGTGGCAGGATTGAAGAAAGTTTTAGCGCAGATCGAATCCGGTAGTTTCAAGCATGATTCTAAAGCTGAAGATATTCATACGGATATTCAAAATAAATTAAAAGCGGCGATTGGCAAGCCTGCTGATAAATTGCATACGGCTCGTTCTCGTAATGATCAAGTTGTATTAGATGTTAAGTTATATGCATTAGATTATATTTTGCACCTAGCTGTTGCTGTTGAAAACTTACAAAAATCTATCTTGTTTTTTGCCAAGCAGAATAGCGATGTGATCATTCCTGGTTATACTCATTTGCAGCAGGCGCAGGTCGTTTTGTTGGCTCATCATATGTTGGCCTATGTGGAAATGTTAGAGCGGGATAAAGGCCGTTTAGAAGATTGTTTTAATCGTAGCAACGTGATGCCCTTAGGTTCTTGTGCTTTAGCAGGGACTTCATTGAAAACGGATCGTCACTATACCGCCAAGCTTTTAGGGTTTGCACAGGTGGCAGCCAACAGTATGGATGCGGTAAGCGACAGGGATTTTGTGGTTGAGTTAATTTCTGATTGTTCAATGATTGCGATGCATTTGTCTCGCATATCTGAAGATTTGATTTTATGGGCGACTAAGGAATTTAATTTTGTAGATATTGATTCCAGCTTTTGTACCGGCTCATCGATTATGCCGCACAAGAAGAATCCTGATGTCTTAGAATTGATGCGAGGCAGCACTGGAAAGATTTATGGTCACCTGACTGAGGTTTTGGTTTTACTCAAAGGCCTGCCGTTGACCTATAATCGCGATTTGCAATTAGATAAGCCACCGTTATTTGATACGGTTGAAACAACTCAATTGATGTTGGATCTTTTAACCAAACTATTTTTAGGTTTGAAGGTTAAAAAAGAAGAGATTGCTCGACATATTAAGGATGAGAGTTTCTTCTGTGTCGATGCTATGGATTATTTAGTGAAGAAGGGTGTTTCTTATCGGGATGCTCATGATGTATTAGGGAAAATGGTTAAAGAGTGTTTGGATCAAGGGATTAGTATTGTTTCTTTAACGCAAACGCAATTGAAAGGGTTTCATTCGTTGTTTAATGATGATGTAAAAAAACTTTTCAATCCGCAAACGTCTGTTAAAATTAAAACTTCTTACGGGTCAACGAATCCGGATTTAGTGAAGGAACAATTAAAAATTTGGAGCAAGAAATTAGATGCATGATTTTCATTTTCAAAATAAAGAGCTTTATTGTGAGAATGTAAAGATATCAGCGGTTGCGAAGGATGTCGGCACACCATTTTATCTTTATAGCTATAAGACGTTGACCGATCATTTCTTAAAGCTACAGAAAGCTTTTGCTAAGGTTAATCCGATGATTTGTTTTGCCATGAAGGCCAATGGTAATTTAGCTATTGTTAAAAGTCTTATCGATTTAGGCGCAGGAATCGATGTTGTTTCAGTTGGTGAGTTAAAGAAAGCTTTGATTGCTGGAGCGAACCCAAAGAAAATTGTCTTTGCGTCTGTTGGTAAGACTGATGAAGAAATTTCTTTTGCTATCAAGACAGGGATTCTACTTTTTAATGTGGAAAGCGAACCGGAATTAGTTGAGATCAATCGTATTGCTAAGAAGATGAAAAGACAGGTTCAGGCAGCGTTACGTATTAATCCGGATGTACCCGCACCAACGCATAATTATATTCATACGGGTTCCCTGAAGAAGAAGTTTGGGATTGATCTAAGAACAACCAAGCAGATTTTTAAGTCTCAAAAGAAATATCCTAATGTAAATGTGAATGGGGTGCATATTCATATTGGTTCTCAAATTACTGAAGGTGCGCCATTTGTTGGAGCATTAAAGAAGGTGGTAGCGTTTATTGATGAATTGCGTACCGAAGGTGTGAAGATTGAATATCTTGATATTGGAGGCGGCTTAGGCATTATTTATAAGGATGAGAATCCTCAAACTGCACAAAGCTATGCGGATAAAGTATTGCCTATCTTAGAGAAGACAGGTTTAAAGATCATTATGGAACCAGGCCGTTTTATCGTCGGCAATGCAGGAATTTTTGTGACCAAGGTTCTTTATGTGAAAGATAACGGTGTTAAGAAATTTGTCATTGTGGATGGCGGGATGAATGATTTGATCCGTCCGATGTTATACGATGCCTATCACGAAATTGTGCCAGTCAAGGCAACCAAGGCAGTTAAAATCAAGGTTGATGTGGTAGGTCCTATTTGCGAAAGCGGAGATTTTTTTGCGCATGATCGTCTTCTACCTAAGGTGGGCCAAGAAGATCTATTAGCAATTATGAGTGCTGGCGCCTATGGATATGTGATGGCTAGCAATTATAATGTTCGAGGCCGTGTGCCGGAAGTGATGGTTCGTGGAAACAAGTTTGAAGTTGTGAAAGAAAGAGAGTCTTTTAAAGATTTAATGCGTGGGGAAAAGGTTCCAAAATTTATAAAATAATGTAGGGGCCGAGCATGCTCGGCTCGTACGGAGAATATTATGCAAAAGATTCCTTTTGTCAAAATGGTCGGCGCAGGCAATGATTTCATCATCATTGATCCGCAGCCCAATTTAGATTATATCAAGTTTACCCAAGCTGTGTGTGACAGGCATTCCGGCATTGGGGCAGACGGTGTTTTGATTTCTGAGAAGTCCACAACATCTGATTATCGTATGCGCATTATCAATGCCGATGGTTCTGAGGCAGAGATGTGTGGTAATGGTGCCCGTTGTTTGGCGGCCTATATTGTGGCTAATGCAAAGCCTACAAAGAAGCTTTTTGGAATGGAAACATTAGCAGGGGAAGTATTGGCAGAGGTTAACGGAGAAGAAGTGCGTGTACGCTTATCCGATCCCAAAGATTACATGCCAGCGTTGAATATTACCATTGCTGGCCAAAAGATGCGTATTGATTTCATTGATACCGGCGTTCCGCATACCATTGTTTTTGTGGAAGGTTTGCAAGAAGTGGATGTTAATAGTTTAGGTCGATTGATCCGTAATCATCCAAGATTTTCTCCTCGAGGAACAAACGTTAACTTTGCTGAGATTGCATCTCCTGAAGGTGGCAAGTCTGGCAACAGCATGGTGGCTGTGCGTACCTATGAGCGAGGAGTAGAAGCAGAGACCTTAGCTTGTGGTACAGGATCGGTAGCTGCAGCCTTGATTGCCTATTTACATACCCATCCAACGGTTAAGGAGCAGCAAGGCGCTCAGATGAAGGTCTTACCAGCGAGCAAGGAAGTTTTGGAAGTAACTTTTGATTTACATGAAGGAATAAAAATAGACAATGTATGGCTAAAAGGTACGGCGAAAGTGATCGCTAAAGGAGATTATTATTACCATGGATAGAACGAAATTTTATGGCGCTTTCACAGCATTGGTCACACCTTTTTCCGCCACAAATCGTGGCGGATCCGCCTCTGGCGGAACAGATAGTGTTATTGATGAGGCTGCTTATAAGAAATTGATCGAGTGGCAAATTGCTCAAGGTATTCATGGGGTTGTCCCTTGTGGAACAACCGGTGAATCACCGACTCTTTCTGAGAAGGAACATGAGCATGTTATTAAAATTTGCGTTGAGACAGTGGCCAAAAGAGTGCCTGTGATTGCAGGTGCCGGTTCTAATTCTACGTCAGAAGCAGTCCACATGGCTAAGTATGCAGCTAAGGTGGGAGCAGATGCGGTGCTGGTTGTGACTCCTTACTATAATAAGCCGACCAATAAAGGTATTTATCTTCACTACAAGGCTATTTCAGAGTCTGCTGATATTCCTATTATTCTTTATAATATCGCCGGACGCACGGGAAAGAATATTGAACCAGATTTGATGGCCAAATTGGCTGGTATTAAGAATATTATTGGTGTTAAAGAAGCTTCAGGTAATTTAGAGCAGATGAAAAAAATTCGTGAACTGTGTCCAAAAGATTTTTTATTGATTTCAGGAGACGATGCCTTGACCTTACCTATTATGACCATGGGTGGAGTAGGCATCATTTCTGTTACTTCTAACATTGTGCCAAAGGACGTTTCAGGTTTAGTGAATGCTTTTAATAAGGGAGACAAGCAAACCGCAGCTGCGATCAATAAGAAACTTCTTCCGTTGATTGATGCTTTATTTATTGAAACTAATCCTATTCCTGTTAAGACAGCAGCATCGTTGATGGGTTTGTGTTCCTTAGCCATGCGGCTTCCGATGTGTGAGATGGAAGAGGATAATCTTACTAAATTAAGAGCAGCATTAACAGCTTACGGGTTAAAAATTAAATAAGGATATTAAAAATGATCAAACTTGCTGTTTCAGGTTGTTGTGGGCGCATGGGGCAACGTATTACAGCGTTATCATTAAGAGAAAAGAGTTTCAAGCTTTCTGCGTTATTGGAAGGCCAGGCTCGTCCTGATTCTCCCGCTAAACTACATAATATAGCTGTTAATTTTAGTAATGAAGCAATTAAGGGCTCCAATGTTCTTATTGAATTTACAACACCGGATGCAACCATGGCTAATTTGAAAGCTTGTGTGAAGCATAAGGTGAATATGGTTATTGGTACAACAGGTTTAACCTCTTCTCAAGTATCACAAATTAAGAAAGCATCATCTAAAATTGCGATTGTTTATGCTTCGAATATGTCAGTAGGCGTTAATTTAGTCTTTGGTTTAATTCGTCGTGCTGCACAGATTACAGGGAGAAATTATTCTATCGGTTTAACAGAAACCCATCATGTGCATAAGAAGGATGCTCCTTCAGGGACTGCTAAGACGATGGCAGAGATTGCTGAGCAATTCTCTAAAACTAAGGTGACTCACATCGATTCTTTGCGTGAGGGAGAAGTGATTGGAGATCATACAATTTATTTTGAAAGCCCAGTCGATTTGATTTCTATTCACCACCACGCTAAGACCCGTGATATTTTTGCGGAAGGCGCCTTGGTGGCAGCCAAATTCTTAGGTAAGAAGAAAAAAGGTCTTTTCAACATGCAAGATGTTCTTGGTTTGAATTAGTATTTGACTAATTTTTGAAGTTTTATTCTTTGAGTGTTATACTATGAGTAGCAAAGGAGATCGTTGTGCCGATCATTAGTCAATTTTTTGGAATAGCGATTTATATGTTCTGGCGGGAACATGAGCCAGCTCATTTTCATGCTCGGTATGGCGATGATGAAGTTGTTGTTGAAATTGAAACAGGGCAGGTGTCTGGTAAAATGACGCCTCGGGCGTTAGCGTTAGTTCAGGAATGGCGTAAAGCACATCTAGATGAATTAAGGAAAGAATGGGAACTGGTAAAATCTAAGAAACAATTGTTCCCCATTAAACCATTGGAATAAAAATATGATTCTTCATGTTGTTCAAGTTAAATATGTTCATGATTATGTCATCTGGGTAAGGTTTAACGATGGTATAGAGGGTGAGGTTGATTTATCAGCTGAGCTCGATGGAGAAGTGTTTGGTCCATTGCAAGATAAAGCATTATTTAAAACTGTTAAAGTCGATTCGCTTATGCAAACCATTATTTGGGATAATGGGGCAGACTTAGCCCCAGAGTTTTTGTACGATAATTTGAGAATTTCTATTTAAGCTCCCTCAATAAAGTCTAATATCAAAAATAATAAAAAAATAGGAGTTATTAAGAATGTCTACTGAAACAGAATTTAAAATTGAGTTTTCTGATCGTTTAAAATCGTTACCACCTTATTTGTTTGCTGAGATTGATAGAGCCAAGCGCGCTGCTTTAGCTGAAGGTCGTGATGTCATTAATTTAGGAGTGGGAGATCCAGATCAAAGAACTCATCAACCCATCATTGATGCTCTTAAGAAAGCTTCAGAAGATGTGAATAATCATCATTATCCTTTTGATGCTGGTGTTCCTCAGTTAAGAGTGGAAATTGCTAAATGGTTCAAGAATCGCTTTGGAGTTGAGTTAGATCCTCCTACAGAAATTTATCCATTGATTGGTTCTAAAGAAGGGATTGCCCATTTGCCTCTAGGTATTATTAATCCTGGAGATAAAGTTGTTTTGTGTGAGCCGGCTTACCCAGCATATCAAGCGGCCGTCACCTTTGCAGGCGGTAAGATCCAGTATCTGTCTCTTAAAGCAGGAAATGGCTGGCTTCCTCGCATCGAAGATATTGAAGAGCTAAAGAATGTGAAAGCTATTTTTGTTTGTTATCCCAACAATCCAACCGCAGCAACAGCAGATAAGAAGTTTTATGAGGATCTAGTTAGAGTTTGCAAGGCTAAGGGAATCATTATTGTATCTGATTTAGCCTATTCAGAAGTTTATTATGATGGTATCAAACCTCCAAGTATTTTAGAAATTGAAGGTGCTAAGGATATTGCGATCGAATTCCATTCTTTCTCTAAAACTTATTATATGACCGGCTGGCGCTTGGGTTGGGCCTGCGGGAACCCAACCTTGGTTGCGGCATTAGCCAAGGTTAAATCGAATTGTGACTCAGGAGTTTTTAATGCGATTCAGCTTGCAGGTATTGCAGCTTTGAGCATGGATTCTCGTGATATCGAAGATATGCGTTTTGAGTATCAAACACGTCGTGATGCCCTCACCAATGGATTGCGAGCGATTGGTTGGAAAATGGAACCACCTAAGGCAGCCTTCTATGTTTGGGCTAAAATTCCTTCAAAATTCAAGGACTCTATGGAATGTGCCAAAGCATTCTTAGATCAAGCGGATATTGTCGTCACTCCAGGTGTTGGTTTTGGTAAATCAGGGGAAGGATATGTACGTATGTCTTTAACCTTACCTGTTGAACGTATTCATCAAGCGGTTGAGCGTTTAAAGAAAATTCTCTAATGTCTATTGCTTATCTTGCTCTAGGTTCCAACCTTGGCGATCGGATGGGTTTTATCCATCAAGCTTTGTATGAGCTTAAAGAGCAGGGTATCAATATTCTCAAAGTCTCTACAATTATAGAAACTAATCCAGTTGGTGGGCCAGAACAGTCCAAATATCTCAACGCTGTTATTAAAATTAAAACTGATCTTCTTCCTGAAGAACTTTTATTTATAATAAATACAATTGAAAAGAAATTAGGACGTCTACGTGTCATTGTTAATGGCCCGCGTAAAATTGATATTGATATTTTATTGGTTGATGATATTAAATTAGTAAGCCGAAAATTAATAATTCCACATCCTAGGATGTTGGAACGTGCATTTGTTATAGAGCCATTAAAAGAAATTGAACCAACTTTGTCATTCCCGTGAAAACGGGAATCTAGAAATTGGATGCCCGCTTTTGCGGGCATGACACAATACTATTATGCGCATTGTTAAATCGATAAATCAACTACGTTCTATTCTTGATATAGCCCGTTTAAAAGGCCAAAAGATTGGCTTTATTCCGACGATGGGATGCCTACATGAAGGACATCTCTCATTAATTCGTGTGGCTAAAAAAGATAATGATTTATGTGTGGTGAGTATCTATGTAAATCCCTCTCAATTTGGTCCCAAAGAAGATTTTAAGAAGTATCCTCGCAACATTCAAAGGGACTCGACGATGATTGAAAAAGAAAATGTTGACATTCTTTTTATTCCGTCTGATAATGAAATTTATTCAAATCGTTATTTGACATACATCGACGTAAAAGAAATTTCCAAAACACTTTGCGGGCGTTTTCGTCCAGAGCATTTTAAAGGAGTGGCGACGATTGTAGCTAAGCTTCTTAACATTGTAGAGCCGCATGTGATGTATCTAGGACAAAAAGATGCGCAGCAGGTGGTGGTTCTAAAAACAATGGTTAGGGATTTAAATTTTCCTGTAAAGATCCAAGTAGTGGCTACTAAACGTGAGGCAGATGGTTTAGCAATGAGTTCACGCAATAAGTATCTTTCTTCTTTGGAGCGTAAGGAAGCTAAAGTTCTATATCAAGCCCTGGTGCTGGCTAAAGACATGATCGCAAGGGGAGAAAGAAGCTCAGATAAGTTAAAGAAGGCTATTCGTTCTTTAATTAGCAAGCAATCATCAGGAAAAATTCAATACGTAGAATGTGTGAATGTAGAGACTCTTGAGGAGTTAAAAACTCTTCAAGGAAAAGTGGTAATCGCTTTAGCAGTGTTCTTCGGCCAAACAAGACTGATTGATAATATCTTTATACACATTCATGACCCGAAGCAAAACAAAAGTTAAAGTAGGAATCTTAGGCTGTGGGGCCATCGGCTCGCGCATAGCCCGCAGTATAAAGATTGAATGTGAAGATGTGGCGGTGGTTTCAGCCCTCTTCGACATCAACCCTTCTAAGTCAGCTCATCTGGCTAAGTATCTTCCCAATAAAAATTTAGTTCAAGAATCTTATGTTCAAATGCTTAAATCTTGTGATTTAGTCGTTGAAGCGGTAAATGCTCCAGATACTTATCAACTGATTCGCCAAGCCCTCTTAGCAAAAAAAGATGTTTTAGTGATGAGTGTAGGGAAATTGCTTGATGGAGAATCTATTCTAAAATTAGCTCAAAAGCAAGATTGTCGACTTTTGATCCCTTCGGGAGCTATTGCTGGTATTGATGCTATTAAAGCAGCTCGTCTTGGCAAGATCCATAGCATTACATTAACAACGCGTAAACCTGTTTATGGTTTTGCGGATAATGCCTATGTTCAGCAGAAGCGTATTAATCTTTCGCAAATTTCTAAAGAAACAGTGATCTTTGATGGCAATGTGAAAAAAGCTGTGAAATGTTTTCCTCAAAATATTAATGTGGCGGCAACGATTGCTTTGGCATCCGCTGCTAAAGATAAAATGCGTATTCGTATTACGACTTCTCCTGAATTTAAAGTGAATTCACATGAAATTGAAGTGATTGGTGAATTTGGTCGTATGGTCACTAAAACAGAGAATGTGGTTTGTTCGGATAATCCTAAGACAAGTCTTCTGGCTGTTTTATCAGCGATTGTGACCCTAAAGCAGTATTTAGGTCAAGTGAGAATTGGCACGTAAAGTTAGTGTCATTATTAAATAAGATAAGAAAGGAGGAATAACATATGGCTATCAAGAAAGTTACTAAAGTCGGTATTAAGAAGGAAAAGGGTTACCTGTACTTCTTAGACAAGCAGGGAGATATCTCTGCAGCTAAGATGGCTCGTGGCGGCAGCAAAGGTGGATCTTCTAAGAAGGTCGCTAAAGTTGGCGTTAAGAGAGAAGTAGGTTATCTTTATTTCATTGATAAGCAGGGAGATGTATCTTGTGCGAAGATGGTTCGCGGAGGTACTCGCAAAAAGAAGGTTGCTGCAAAGAAAACAGTAAAGAAGGCAGCAAAGAAAGCAGTAAAGAAAACAGCAAAACGTAAATAATAGTCCTGTTAGTGTGGGATTATTCCTAGGCCAAGAGTCGAGGAACTTGAAGGGGTTGGATAAAATCCAACCCCTTCACTTTTTTATGGTATCGGAGTTCTTCTTTATATAGAATACCCTCTTATGAAATCAGACAGTATTATTATTCGCGGCGCCAGGGAGCATAATTTAAAGAATTTTGATTTAACCATTCCTCGTAATCAGTTTGTTGTTATCACTGGTTTAAGTGGTTCAGGAAAATCATCGCTCGCCTTTGACACTATTTATGCAGAAGGACAAAGACGTTATGTGGAAAGTCTTTCTGCCTATGCTCGTCAGTTCTTAGATCAAATGCAAAAACCGCAAGTAGACCATATCGAGGGGTTATCTCCCACTATTTCTATTGAACAAAAAACAACTAGCCGTAATCCTCGTTCGACGGTCGCGACTCAAACAGAAATTTATGATTATTTGCGTCTTTTATTTGCGCGTATTGGCCAGCCGTATTGTTATTCCTGCGGTAAGAAAATTGAACAGCAAACTGTACAGCAAATTGTTAATCAGATTCTTAATCTTCCTGAGGGAACAAAGATTAATATCTTGGCACCCTTGGTTCGTGGACGTAAGGGAGAATATCGTAATATTCAAGCAGAGGTTGTGAAATCAGGATTTGCACGATTACGAGTGGATGGAAAAATTTATGATACTCAAGAGAAAATCAAGTTAGATAAGTATAAGATTCATCATATTGAAGTTGTAGTGGATCGTTTAACGGTGCGATCAGATATTAGAAAACGTCTTTCGGATTCTGTGGAAACATCTTTGAAGGTTGGGGAAGGAATTGTCGTTGTTGATTTTAACGGAACTAAAGCGGATCAAACCTTCAGCGAACGCTATGCTTGTACGGATTGCGGAACATCTTTAAGTGAAATAGAACCTCGTATTTTTTCGTTTAATTCTCCTTATGGCGCTTGTGTGGAATGTAATGGTTTGGGCACAAAGATGGAGATTGATACCCAAGTGTTAGTTCCCGATTCTAGTAAGCCTTGGGTCTCAGCGATTGTGCCTTGGAAAAAAGGTAAGGGCGGGTACATGATGTATTATCGAGCTGTTTTGCGTGAAATGGCTAATATTCATGATGTAGATACACGTTTGCCTTTTAGTGAATTGGATAAGAAATTTAAGCATATTATTTTTTATGGTTCCGATGATGAAATCTGGAATCGCACTTTTGAAGGCGTCGTTAAATATCTGGAACGTTTATTTAAAGAAACAGATAGTGATTGGCTCAAGGAAGAAATTTCTTCCTATATGTCTGTTTCTGCCTGTCCTCTATGTGAGGGGAGACGATTAAAGAAGGAATCATTGGCGGTGAAAATAGCTGATAGTAACATTACGGATGTAACACAATTATCTATTAAGGAAGCAAAGGTATTTTTTAATGGTCTTAAGTTATCTAAGGATAAATTAACGATCAGCACTGAAATTCTTAAAGAAATTAATCGTCGTTTGGATTTTTGTATTAATGTCGGTTTGGAATATTTAACAATGGATCGACGTAGTGCTACTTTATCTGGAGGGGAAGCAGAACGTATTAGGCTGGCGACTCAAGTGGGTTCTGGCCTTGTGGGGGTTATTTATGTTCTTGATGAACCGAGTATTGGTCTTCACCAGAAGGATAATGATAGGCTTCTGTCAACCTTGCATGCTTTGAGGGATTTAGGGAATACCTTGATTGTTGTTGAGCATGATGAAGATACAATTCGTCGAGCAGATTATGTAATTGATTTGGGGCCTGGCGCTGGTGAACATGGCGGAAACATTATGTATGCAGGAGATGTAAAAGGGCTTGTTAAGTGTAATGATTCCATGACGGGAAGGTATCTTAACGGTTCCTTTAAGATTGCCACTCCAAAAGAGCGTCGGGATATAATTAATACTAAATTTCTTAAGATTCTAGGAGCAAAAGAACATAATCTTAAGAATATTGATGTTTCTATTCCTTTGGGGACATTTGTTTGTATTACAGGAGTTTCTGGTTCAGGCAAATCAACCTTGGTGGAAGATGTTTTGCATAAAGCGTTAAGTCAAAAATTACATGGCTCTAAAGAGAAACCAGGAGTTTATAAGAAAATAGAAGGATTGCAGAATATTGACAAAGTTATTGTTGTTGATCAGTCTCCTATTGGCCGGACTCCTCGTTCCAATCCAGCCACCTATACAGGAATGTTTTCTGATATTAGAGATTTATATAGCCAATTACCAGAATCAAAGATGAGGGGTTATAAGCCAGGTCGTTTTAGTTTTAATGTTAAAGGAGGTCGTTGTGAAGCTTGCGGGGGGGATGGGATAAAAAAGATTGAAATGCATTTTCTACCGGATGTTTATGTGGAATGCGAAATTTGTCATGGAAAGAGATTCACGGATCAAACATTAGAAGTAGAATTTAAGGGGAAGAATATTGCGGATGTTCTTAATTTGTCGGTTGAAGAAGCGATGAGTATGTTTGATAATATTCCCAGAGTTAAGACTATTCTTGAAACATTATATGATGTAGGATTAGGCTATATTCGCTTAGGTCAGTCGGCAACAACTCTTTCAGGAGGAGAAGCTCAACGTGTTAAGTTGGCCAGTGAATTATGCAAGCCAGCAACAGGAAAGACTTTTTATATTCTTGATGAACCAACCACAGGGTTACATTTTGCTGATGTAGATAAATTATTAACTGTCTTGCAAAGAATAGTGGACCGAGGAAATACGGTGCTTGTTATTGAGCACAATTTAGATGTTATTAAATCAGCAGATTATATTATTGATTTAGGTCCTGATGGTGGAGATAAAGGTGGGGAAGTTGTATTTAGTGGTTCTGTTGAGCAGATTGTTAAACATTCCTCCTCGCACACAGGTCAATACTTAAAAGAATTCTTAAAATTACGGAAATAATTTATGAAAAGATTAGTATTAGTTTTACTTTGTTTATTTATTTTTAACGTTTCATTTGATTTGCATCTTTCTTATGCTCAAAGTCATCAGCAAGAGCTCTATTCAACAGCCTTGCGGGCATTTGATGATGGGTTTTATGATGTAGCTATTCGTTATTTAGAAGAGTTTCTATCCGAGTCTGCAACTAATCCAAAGATTCCTCAAGCAAGGTTTCTTTTAGCACAATGTTATTTTTTTAAGAATCGTTTGCAGGATGCTTTGGACATTTTTAATAATTTAAGGGATAGTTACAATAATAAAGAGTTGTTATTGTATTGGCTGGGTGAAGTCTCTTTAAAAATGTCTGATTATGATCAGGCGCAAAAACATTATCAAGAATTGATTCAAAATTATCCAGATTCCGCCTATCTCCCCCAAGCTTATTATTCTTTAGGATGGTCCTTTTTTGATCAGAAGAAATATTCTCAAGCTAAAGATATTTTTCAGCGGTTGGTGACAAGGTTTCCTAAATATCAGCTTAGTGAAGATGCTTCAGTTAAGAGTGCACAATGTTATTACGATTTGGGTGACTACCGTAAAGCATTGAAGGGTTTTATGGGGTATTTGGTTGCTTATCCGCAATCAGCGAGTCAATTGGAAGTTTATTTAAATATCGCTGACACTTATTATTACATGGAAGATTATGAAAATTCTAAACTTTATTATGATAAGGTTTTTAAGTCTTCAGATCCTAAAATGATTTTAACTGCTTATATTGGGAAAATTTGGTGTTCTTTAAAATTAAAGAATTTTGATGAAGTTGAAAAGGTATTAAAAGAGGCGCGGGAATTTAGTAAATTTAAAAATCTACCTGAAGATGATTTACTTTTAGTTAAAGCTAATGTTTCTCTTGAAAAGGGAGACTTGCAGGTAGCGGTAAATGTTTATAATGATTTAATTAAAGAGTTTCCTTTAAGTCAGCATTACCTTGAAGCTCATTTGGGACGAGCCAATGTTAATCTTATGTTGAAGAGTTTTAATGATGCTTTAGGAGATTATCGTTTTGTTATTGATCGAGGGGGAAATGAAGATTTAGCTTTAAAAGCTAATTTAGGTCTAGCTTGGACTTATGCGAAATTAAATAGACTTAGTGATGCGCAAACACAATTTCAAGGCATTATTGATCGTTCGAGTAAGGCAGAAATAAAAGTTAATGCAATGGTGCAGATGGCAGATGCTCTGGCAGATGCAGGTCAAATGGATGATGCGGGAATTATTTATGATAATGTTATTAAGAATTATCCAGACAGTAGTATGACGGATTATGTTGAACATCGACAGGCGGTTGCTTTATTGAAAACGGGAAAGATTCAATCTGCAGTTGTCCTTTTTGAAAGTCTTAAGAAGAACTTTCCTCAAAGTCGTTATTTAGAGGATGTGGATTATTATTTAGGATTAGCTTCATTTAAAACCAATGATTGGAAAAAGGCTTCCGTAAGAATTAAGAGTTTTTTAAATAACTCTTTGCATTCTAATAATTTCTTGCCTGAAGCTAATTATATTTTAGCTTTATCTTATTTAAACTTAAAACAGTCTGATGAAGCTTTAAAAATATTTCAGAAGGTTCTCCGTCTTTATCCTGATGATCAAGCAGTTGCTAAGAATTCAGATATTGGTATTGCAAAATGTCAATTTGAATTAGGACAGATTAAAGAAGCGGTGAAGAGATTTAAATTAATTGTTTATAAATATCCTAAAACGGAAGTAGAGTTTGAGGGGCTATTGTGGTTAGCTCAGTACTATTTAAGAAGTTCGGATTATACTCAGGCAGTAGATTTTTATCAGCAGATCTTAGATCGTTTTGGAGAGCATGGTGGAATTGATCAAATTCATTATGAGTTAGGACAATCGTATGAAATTCAGGGCATGTATGATCAAGCCTTAGCTCAATATAAGCAAATTTCTCATAAGGATCAGTTCTTGTATTCTAAAGTTAAATTGGCTATTGCTGGAATTTTTGCTAAAGAATTCGATGCGCCTAAAGCTGCAGAAGCGTATGAAACTATTGCTACTTCATCGCCGCAATTAGCTCGCGAAGCTTATTTGAAGATTGCTCAACTTTATCGCAATAATCAGGGTTTTGATAAAGAGCTTGACGCCTATCAGAAAGCATTAAATGTAGAGCAGGCTAAAGGGCAAATTACTAATGCGGAATTGTTGTTTGATATCGCCGATACTTATGAGGTCATGGGGCGTTTGGATGATGCTATTGAGGGGTATTTAAAAATTCCTGATCAATATTCAAATCAAAAATCTTGGGCTATAAAAGCTTATCTTCGTGTAGCTAGGATTTTTGAAGATCGTAAAGATCTGTCGGGTGCTCGTGTGACTTATCAAAAAATAATTCAGCTCAATATGGAAGAATCTAAATTTGCTCAGGAACGTTTAGATTGGATTAATTCTAATGGAGGGATCAAAAGATGATGGTCGTTATTTTTAATTTATGGCAGTTGATTTTAAAGGGTGGACCTATGATGTGGCCCATTATTCTTTTATCTATTGTAGCTTTGGCAGTCGGAATGGAAAGGGTTGTCCATTTGTCTTCTATGGAAAGATTGTTTAAAGCACAAAAGATTAATTTGATGCGTTCTCTTCAACAAGAAAAAATAAAACATACGGTAAATCTATGCGAATCTTATCAAAGCCCTTTTAGTCGTATTTTTAAAGCAGCCATTTTGAAATTTGGAAATTCATCAGAAGTTATTAAAACAGCTATGGAGGAGGTTTTCATTTATGAAGCTTATCGTCTTCGTGAACGCATGAGTATTTTATCCTTTGCTATTAATGCGTCTATTTTGATGGGATTGTTAGGGACGGTGATTGGGTTAACAGTTGTTTTTCATTCTGTTCAGTCTCGTTCTAATGTTCTTAATCCATTAAGTGTTGGAGACTTGTCGGCAGGTATTTGGCATGCCCTATTCTCAACAATAGCGGGGCTTATGGTTTGTATCCTCACTTTCTCTATTTATTCTTATTGTAATTCCAGAATTAACAATATGATTGCTGATTTACAAATTTCTATGGCTCAAATTCTTCATGTATTGGTGCAATTGGCAGAATTAAATGAACCATCTTAAGGATTAGTGTATATGCAGTTAAATGAGGTAACTGAAGATCTTTTTCCTTTGCATCCTATCCTAGCTTTTGCAGCTATGAATTTGTTCTTATTAGTTTTATTAATTCTCATCTTTTGTTCAACCTTCTCTAAACCAGCAGGCCTTGAAATTCGTATACCAAAAGCTTTGCTTAGTGAAGGTTTGCAGGAGGATCAAACAATTGCAATTACGGCTGAGAATGTGCTTTATTTTAACGGTAAGGTGGTTACTCTCAATGAGCTTAAAAAGAGTTTAATTAAAATTAACTTTAAGAATCAGAATATTTTTGTTCGTGTTGATCAGCATTCATCCATGGGTAGGGTTATGGACGTTTGGGATTTATGCAGGGCGTTGGGCAGTAGTCATGTACACATTGTATCGGGGTCAAATTAATAAGAGATTTTTATGAGGTTTTTTCTAATTGCGTTATTAGTACATATTGGTGTTATTAGTTTTGTTTGGGTTGGTTTTTCTGTGCCTAAGGGATCTGAACAAAATTCGTTTACTTATTTGGGAGATTTGGTTTCTTTTGTAAAAGAGTCTTCTTATGGGGATTCTTCAAAGGCGCCATCTAAGTTTTCAGATACCTTGATGGATGAGGATTCTTCTTCAGCTTTTTTTGTTCCTTGGCTTAAAATGCGTCAAATAGAGAAACCGAGATCATAGTATGTTTATTTGGGATTTTAGCGCCATTTTTGCGGTCGTTCTTATTTTGTCCCTTGGCCTTGTTTTAACTATGTGGATGAGATATAATTCGAATAGGGATCATCAGCAAGGGGTGGCAGAAGCTGTTTCTGAATATTTTAGGCAGTGTCATTATTGCGGTTATGTTTATCTGGATTATGCTAGGAGAGATCCCTGCAGTTGTCCAAGGTGTTTAAGTTATCATGATTAGGAGTTCTTAGATGTTTCAAAAGGGAAAAATAGCAAATCAATCAGGAGTCATTATAATCATCGTTATGATGATTATAATGGTGATCAGCATTGTGAGTATGACTATCTTTTCTCAAAGCATGAGTCAAAGTAAAACCAGCCATGCTCAAGTGGATCAAATTGTCTTAGAAGAATTAGCTAAAGGAGCTTTTTGGGTTGCTTATAATAATGCTGTTTCTATCGGTACACTTAATTATACTCCTAATCACGCTTATAAATATAATGTACCTACTCCACTTGTTATTAATGGTCATTCTTACTCAGCTTCAGTATTCTTATGTGAAACAGGGTATATTTTTAGTGCTACTCAGTTGCCAGATCATTGTGTGCTTGGTGCGAATTCACCAAACATAGGAGTTATTGCTAATTAATTTCTTTATATTATATTGACAATGCATATCCTCTATAGTCTAATAAAAACTGATTGTTCCTTTAATCATCTTTCATTTTACTATCGAGACTTATGGCGAATTTCCGAAGAATAGGGCTTTATCTTACCGATAATCATATTGTTTTAGCAGAAACATCTTCTAAAGATCTTCAAAAAGCAGTTTCTTCTTCAATCGACACTTCTTTTGATTCTTCTCAGACCTCCTCTTTTCATGTGGAAATGTCAGATGAAATCCACATTGTTTCTACTTTTCAAAGATTATTAAGAGAAAACAAGATTGATGCAGGTTCTGTTGCTGTTTCTATTCCTATTAAGGATGTTTTTCTGCGTTCTTTTGTTGTTCCAATGATGCCTTCCAGTGAACTTAACAATGTTGTTTATTATCAAGCTAAGAAATATGTTCCTTTTGATTTGAAGCTTTTAGATTTTATTTATCAGGCGATTCCTTTCGTAGAAGATAAGCAAAAGAAATTACGTATTGTCTTTTATGCTGTGCGTAAACAGACCATAGAAAGATATGATCGTATTTTAAAACAAATTGATTGCAAGCCTGTTGTTTATGAGCCTTCATTAGTTAGCTTAGCTAAACAATTGATAGCAAGAAATCAGTTGCGGTTAGATCAAAAAACAGTTGTTGTTTATATTCAGGGGGATTACGGACAGATTATTTTTTATGAGAAGGGTGTTTCTTTTTTTGTTAGGGAATTCTCCATGACGGTTCCAGATGTTCATGATCCTAAAGCCGTGGCTGATGTTTTGCGTGCAAATATTCTAAGAGAAATAAGAAAATCATTGGAGTATTATTCTCGACAATTCTCTCAGGATAAAGTTAAAGAACTTTTAGTCTTAGCTCCTATTCCTGATCAAGATCTGGAGAAAATTTTAACAGAAGAGTTGTCTGTTAAGGTTCGAACAGCAGACCCAACGGTAGTGCTAGGTCTACAGAAAATGGTAGGGATGGACATCATGTGTGCTTGTGGTTCATGTATAACAAAATTACCGCGAGAGTTTGCTTCGTTTAATTTTTTAGATTCAACATCAGATTCTCAATCAAAAGAATCTTTATCTAGAGATTGGTCTGGTTTTGCTTTCCAGTTGCTGACTTGGAAAACAAGTGATTTCTTTTATGCTGTTCAAGCGCTTGTTGTTTGTATCTTAATTCTAGTTGGAGGTGGTGTTTATGGCCAATTAAAATTACAGAATATAAAAAAGCAAGGGAGTGTTTTAGATGTTCAACAAGGAGAATTGATTAATAAATCTATTGAGGAAATTAATGCCAATATCAGTAAGAATACAAAAGAATTGAATGTTTTTAAGAAAATAGTAAAAGACAAAAGTAAGATGGCTTCTTTGTTGATTATTTTGAATCAATCTTTGCCAGATGGAGTTTGGTTGGAAAGTGCGGGGATAGCTTTGAAGTCTAATGAAACAGTAGTAGATATCAAGGGCTATGCATATTCTCAGGTTGAGGGAGCACAATATCAATTGGTGAACGACTTATTATCTCAATTAAAGAGTAATAAAAATTTTTCGAAAAGTAAATTTAACTTAAACTCTACTCAAAAACAAAAAACAAATGGTCAAGAGGCTGTTTATTTTATAATTTCAGGCACCTAAAGATATGGATCAAAATGTTAATAATATTGTTAAGAAGTTTATAGAAAAAAAGAGTCTTTTTTTGGTTTTAGTCGTGTTTTTATTGTTTGTTGTAAGCGCGATTGTTTTGTTTGGTGATTTCTCTTCTAAGGCTGTTAAGTATAGAAAACAAAATGAGGAGAAACTTAAGAAGGTTGCTCGTATTGCTGAGTATGAGAAATCAAATAAAGAGATTAAAGATTTTATATTTTCCTTACCTGAATCTTTTGATGCTGAGAAAATAGCAAATCAGGTTGCAGAGTATGCTAGTACTAATCACATTAATGTTTTAAGAACATCGTCTAAAGATGTGCAGGTTTATGATAAATATTCAATCATTGGGATTCGCGTATCTTTTATAGCTAGAAATTTTCATGATTTGGTCTCTTTTTTTCGTGCAATAGAGAATTCGCCGTATTATTTTAAAATTGAATCTTGGTTAGGAAAGACTGTTAATTCTGGTGATGGTTCTATTGAGAGTGAAGTTAATATTATTGCGTATCAAATTAAAATATGACACATCGATTGATTGTAATTTTCGTGTTGCTAGGTGTCTTGTTTTCTCGGGCTTGGGCTCAAGAGACATTGTCAAATACTTCTTTAAAAGACACCAATGAAAACAATAATCAAGTTGTCGTAAATGACGTTAAGCTAAAGAACCCATTTTTATCTCCTTTTTTTAAATTGTCTCAGAGTGGATCTGGGAAAGTAATAGTTTCTGGTCAAGCGAAGCCTAATCATTTAAAACCAGTAAAAATTGTTGTAAAGCCTTCTGTTGTGGACGTTTCTACTATAAAATCAAAATTAAAATTAAATGGATTGGTTTGGGGTGGGCAGAAACCTCAGGCGATTATTAATGGTCAGATTGTAAGTAAAGGGGATTTTATTGAAAAAGCCAGAGTAGAATCAATAACTCAAAAGGGTGTACAACTTTTGTATGAAACAGTTAGAATACTCTTAACTGTCGATTAACTAGAACAGTTTAATATTTTTGGAGAAAATTATGATTTTAAATCGAAGAGTCTTGTTATTGGGCGCTAGGCTAATCTTAGCCTTCTTGATATGTCTGTCCGGTAAGCAGGCTTGGTCAGCTCCGCTGGAGGATATTGAAAGTCGTTTTATCTATGCCGATTATTCTAAAAAAATATCAATGGATTTTAAAGATGCGTCATTAATTGATGTATTAAAGATTTTTTCAAAACAATCAGGAAAGAATTTCATATCAGCAGCAGATGTGTCATCAAAAAAAGTGACAGTGTTTCTTGATAATGTTTCTATTGATGAGGCTTTAGAAAAGATCCTGGATGTTAACGATCTAACTTATGAAATGGATTCTAATAGCGACGTATTTGTTGTAAAGCCTAAGTCTAAAGAACAGAACAGGGTTACAAAAGTTTTTGTTTTGAAAAATGCATCCGTTACTACTTCAAAAATAAGTTCTGATTCCTCAAAGTCAGGAGTGCTTGCAGCTATTAAGCAGGTTTTATCTACGGATGGGAAGATGGAGGAAGATAGCAGAACTAATAGTCTCATTATTACAGATATCCCAGAACAATTTCCTTTAATTGCAGAAACAATTACTAAGTTGGATGTTGACGTTGCGCAAATCCTAATCCAGGTAGAAATGATAGATGTCAACAAAAGCGTTACAGATAAGTTGGGAATGTCTTATGGTAACTTTCCTAATCTATCTGTTACGGGGAGTAAAAGCGGGTTGCTTTATAGAAATAGTTCCTCTGACACTGCACCAGGTACATTAAGTTACGCAACAAGTGTGGCAGCTGCTTTAGATTTCTTAAAATCTCAATCTGATTCACGAATTTTAGCAAGACCAAGAATATTGACGCTCAATAATCAAACAGCCACTATTGAAATATCGACGGATGAAGCCATTGGTCTTTCTGCATCTCAAACGAGCGTTGGAACGAGCGGATCGACATCCTCTACAGGAGCAGAAAGAACAAAGACAGGGGTAACGCTAGAAGTAACTCCACAGGCTAATATTATTACAGGAGAAATTATATTATCGGTTAATCCTAAAGTTATTGTAGCTTCTCCAGGGTCAATCATTAACCCTTCTAATGGTCAGGCATTTAAGGATCCGGAAGAGCGATCTACTAAATCTATTTTGAAAGTTAAGAATGGGGAGACGTTCATGATAGGCGGGCTTTTGCGTACTCAAAACAGTATAGGTATTACCAATGTTCCTTTTTTAGGTGATATTCCTATTATAGGAGCAGCTTTTCGTCATAAAGCGAAAGAATCTACGGAAAGAGAGTTGGTTATTTTTATTACCACTAACATTATCAATGATAAATTGAAACAAGATTTTGATAGTGCGAATATTGTGCGATTTAATCGTGAGTTTAGTAAGCCAAAAAGATTGGATAGTGTTAATCAACAACTTGATTCTACGGAAATAGGTAAATAATTAATGATACACCAAAGACTTGGTGAAATTCTTATTAAGCAGGGTTTAATTACTGAAGTTCAATTGCATCAAGCGATTGATGCGCAGAAGGTGAATAAAGAGCGCATTGGGGAAGTTTTTCTGAAACTTGGAATGATTTCTGAAAGTGATTTGGCCTCTGCTTTAGGTACGCAGTTGATGTTTCCTTACGCATCTCATCGTGCAGAACTTATGAAGCCTCGTGATGATCAAGAGTTAGACAAACTTATTCCTTTTGAATTTGCTAAAAGAAATATTGTTTTGCCTTTAGTTAAAAATGCGTATTCTTTAACATGTGCTGTTTTTGATCCTTTAGATTTCATTATGTTGGATAATTTAAAACAACTTACGAATTGTGAGTTGAGTTTGATTATTGCAACAAGGTCCGACTTGAATTTGGCTATTAATGAGTTTTATTCAAGTAAGAGCGGGAATTCTATGCTTGATAGGGAGGTGGAAAAGTCTTATGCCCAAAGTCAAGTCTTAGAGAAAAAAGAGTACACTCAATATGATCAGAATTTAGAAGCAGAATTAAGTATTGATCGTCTTGTTGCGAAAGCAGAAGATGCTCCGGTTATAAAATTAGTGGATTTAATTATTCGTCAGGCTATTGATGAGAAGGCTAGTGATATTCATATTGAACCGTTTAAGGAAAAGTTAGAAATTCGTTACCGCATTGATGGTATTTTATATCAAATTCCTCCACCAGCTTCGCATTTGCAGCTTGCGATTATTTCACGTGTTAAGATTTTAGCTAATTTGGATATTGCTGAAAAACGTTTACCTCAAGATGGGAATATTTCAGCCAAGCTTGAAGATAGATCTGTAGATTTACGCGTTTCAACAATACCTACTGTTTGGGGTGAAAAAGTTGTTATGCGTATTTTAGATAAAGGATCTGTTAAGTTAGATTTAGCTTCCTTAGGTTTTGATACTAAACAGTTAACGACTATTCGTAAAGCGCTGGAAGCTTCCCATGGATTATTTTTTGTTACAGGTCCAACAGGAAGTGGAAAATCAACTACGCTGTATGCGGCTCTTAGTGAAACAAAAGACACAACCAAAAATATTATTACTGTTGAAGATCCTGTAGAATTTAAAATTGATGGAGTTAATCAAGTAGCTGTTCGTCCTGATATTGGATTGACTTTTGCTTCAGCGCTAAGAGCTTTTTTAAGGCAAGATCCGGATATTATTTTAGTGGGTGAAGTTCGTGATCTAGATACGGCTCAAATTTGTGTTCGTGCTGCTTTGACGGGACATATGGTTTTAAGCACCCTTCATACGAATGATGCTGCATCTGCTATTACTCGATTGACAGATATTGGAGTTCCCTATTATTTGTTGCCACCATCACTCAGCATAGTTATTGGACAGCGTTTGGTGAGGAAGCTTTGTATGAAATGCAAAGAACCTTATGAGTCTAGTGGTTTGATTGTTGGGGATTATAAAGTTAAAGGTGATTTAATTTATCGTTCCAAAGGGTGTGATGAATGTTCTCACACGGGCTATAGAGGAAGAATGGTTGTCGCCGAGGTTATGGTGATTAATGATCAAATGCGTGCCTTATTATCAAAGAATGCTGGCTATGAAGACATTAAAGATGTTGCCCGTAAGAATGGTATGGACACTTTGTTTGAAGCGGGTATGAAAAAAGTTGAAGAGGGTTTAACAAGTGTTGATGAAATTTTGGGTACTATTGTTATTAATTGATAGGTAGGGCTGAACTTATGCCAATGTACAATTGCACAGTTAGAGATGTTTTAGGTAATATGAAGACCGACTTGGTTGAAGCTACTAATGAGCAAGTATTAATAGACAAGCTTCAAGGCCAGGGCTTTTTTATTATTAAGTTTTCTGAAGCGCTGGAGATGGCACAGAGCGTTAAGGTTAAGAATAAATTATCTGAAAAATTTCATCATAAAAATGTTAAGTTGGAAGATCTTTTAGTTTTTTCCAGACAATTGTCAACCATGCTTGAGGCAGGCGTGGCTCTTATGAGGAGTTTGGAGGTTACTTTGTCTCAAATACAAAGTAAGGATTTGTATGAAATAGTCAAACAAACAAGAGCTGATGTGGAGGCTGGGAAATCTTTTAGTCAAGCTATTAGTAAATATCCAAAGGTATTTGGACAGTTTTGGGTATCGTTAATTGAGGTGGGAGAAGCTTCGGGTACGCTGTCGAATGTTTTAACTAAATTAGCGGAGCATGTGGAAGAGCAGGCGGCTTTTAAAGCAATCATTATTTCGGCGGTTATTTATCCTATTATTCTTTGTGTGGCGGCGGTGGGGGCTGTTATCTTTTTTGCTTTTGGTGTAGCCCCTAAGTTTGAAGAGGTATTTACTTCTATGCATGCAGAGCTTCCTATGATGACTAAGGGATTGTTAGCAACATTTAAATTCATTAAGAATTATTTTGTTTTTCTTGGGGGAGGATTGGCCGCTACTATTTTTATGGTTACGAAATATATAAACACTCCTGTGGGAAGATTACAATGGGAACAATTGCTCTTTAGGCTTCCTATTATTGGGGACGTTCTTATATTAATTATTATTGAGCGTTTTACTTCTCAAATGGCTATTTTAATAGGTTCTGGGGTTCCTATTTTGTTATCTTTGGATATTGTTAGTCGATTGGTTGAAAATGATAGTTTTTGTTTGTTGATTAATAGAGTGAGGGAAGATGTTCGAGAAGGTAAGGGGTTGGCAGAAACAATGTCGAAGGAAGATTTTTTCCCTGCGATGGCGGTACAGATGATTAAGGTGGGAGAGGAAACAGGGGAATTGGCAAAAATGCTTAATCATGTGGCTATTTATTATAAAAAGAATGTGGAATCGTTTATGAAGCGTTTTGGTACCATTTTTGAGCCGTTTATGTTGTTGTTTATGGCTTTGATGATTGGAGTGATTGTTGTGGCTATATTTTTACCTTTGTTTAAGTTGGGACAGGGAGGGCATTATAAATAAAAACGTCTTTATAAAAACTTCGAAAATTGTAATTACAAGTGCGACAAAATAGATAAGAAGGCTCCATAGATCTTTGGAGAAAACTGTTACTTTGTAAGTTGCGAACAAAGCAAAGAA
>JAYTXU010000018.1:0-4657 GCA_043742785.1 Candidatus Omnitrophota bacterium | reverse complement strand
CAGGATATTGAAATATCTTTCCCTATTACGGTGAATGGTTTTGCTGTTCGTATTAATCAAAAAAGTAATGTTGTATTAAAAAAGCTTCTGGATATGCGTGTTTTTGCGAATATTAATCAGAATTTACCCGAAGAAATTGCCGTTAAATTAGCTGCTTCTTTTGGTTTCAATTTAATTATCGCTAAGACTCAAGAAGAAGAGTTAGTCAATGTTCATAAGCAGCAGCAAGAAGATCCTAGTTTGCTTAAACCACGCGCTCCAGTTGTGACCTTCATGGGCCATGTTGATCATGGAAAGACGTCCTTGTTAGATCGTATTCGTTCTGAGAAAGTGGCTGATAACGAACATGGAGGTATTACTCAGCATATTGGTTCTTATTCTGTGAGTATGCCGAAGGGACGTATTACATTTTTAGATACTCCGGGTCACGAAGCTTTTACAGCTATGAGAGCAAGAGGAGCTCACGTTACGGATATTGTTGTTCTAGTGGTGGCGGCTGATGATGGTATTATGCCTCAAACTATTGAAGCTATTAATCATGCGAAAGCAGCTAACGTGCCTATTGTGGTAGCTTTAAATAAAATTGATAAAAAATCAGCTGATCCTGATCGTGTTAAAAAGCAATTGATGGAATACGAATTAACGCCGGAAGATTGGGGTGGTAAGACGGTTGTGGTAGGAGTTTCCGCAACAACGGGAGAAGGTGTTGAGCATCTTCTAGAATTAATTCTTTTGGAATCTGAACTTTTAGAATTAAGAGCTAATCCAAATAAAAAAGCTTCTGGTATTGTTATTGAAGCTCATATTAGTAAAGGTCGAGGTCCTGTGGCTTCTTTGCTTGTACAGACGGGTACTCTTAAAGAGGGGGATGGAGTTGTGGTAGGTCCTTACTTTGGTAGAGTTAAAGCGCTTTTTGATGATCATAAACGTCCAGTGAAAGAAGCGGGTCCATCGACTCCTGTTGAAATTTTAGGTTTGTCTGAAGTTCCGGCAGCTGGTGAAATGTTTTATGCGGTGCAAGATGAACGTGCGGCTCGTGAAATTGCTCAAACTCGTCAGGATAAATTAAAAGATGAACGATTATCTGGAACAGCTAGAGTTTCTTTGGAAGAACTTTATACTCAAATTCAACAAGGTATTAAAGAACTAAGGATTATTATTAAAGCTGACGTACAAGGATCGGTTGAGGCTATTAAAGAAGCTCTCACTAATATTCCAAGTAATGAAGTAAAGGTTCGTATCATGCATGCTGGTGCAGGAGATGTTAATTCTTCTGATGTTCTTTTAGCAGTAGCATCTGAATCAATTATTATTGCTTTTAATGTTTCTGTTGATACAAAAGCTAAAGAAGAATTAGAAAAGACACCCGTAGATGTGCGTAAATACCGTATTATTTATGATGCTGTTGATGATATTAGAAAAGCTTTAGAAGGTCTTTTAGCTCCTAAACTTAAGCGTCATTTTGTCGGTAAGGTTGAAATTCGAAATGTTTTTAAATTAAGCCGTTCGGGCGTTGTTGCTGGATGTTATGTTCAAAAAGGAAAGATTAGATCCAAGAGTCAGATTGATATCTTACGTAATGGGGATAATGTTTTTACAGGTCATATTAGCTCCTTAAAGCGTTTTAAAGATGATGTTAAAGAAGTTGTTGAGAATTTTGAATGTGGAATTACTATAAATAATTTTACTAATATTCAAGTTGGGGATATTATTGAGGCCTTTGACATCGAATCCATCGCCCGTACGCTTTAATAGTTCGATAGGCTCACCATCAAGATTATGTCTAAAGTCGTTTTTAGCGCCATGCGGCCAACAGGCAAGTTACATTTAGGTCATTGGCTAGGGGCATTGCAAAACTGGGTGTCCTTTCAAAAGAACTATAGTTGTATTTTTGCTATTGCTGACTGGCATGCTTTGATGGGTGAGTATGAAAATAGTCAGCAGATAAATGAATACGCGCTTGATATGGCAATCGATTGGATTGCTTGTGGTATTGATCCTGATAAATCCATTCTTTATATCCAATCCGCTGTTCCTGAACATCTAGAATTACAGATGGTTCTTTCTTGTATTACACCCCTTGGATGGTTGGAACGTAATCCTACATATAAAGAACAGTTAAGGGAGATCACCAGCCGTGATCTTCAAACCTATGCTTTTTTAGGTTATCCGGTTCTACAGGCTGCTGATATTTTGCTTTATAAAGCTACAGCCGTCCCTATTGGTGAAGATCAATTACCGCATTTAGAGCTTTGCAGGGAAATTGCTCGTCGATTTAATTTTATTTATAAAAGCCAAGTTTTTCCTGATAGCGAATCGATTCTAACTCAGACGCCAAGATTATTAGGTTTTGATAATCGAAAAATGAGTAAAAGCTATAGTAATGCTATTAATTTATCTGATTCGATTGATGACATTCATCAAAAAGCCGTTAAAATGATTACGGATCCTAAAAGAATTCGTAAAACTGATCCAGGACGCCCAGAAGAGTGTAATGTATTTAGTTATTACAAAACATTGGCACCAAAGCTACAAGAAGATGTTCATAGCTGGTGTACGGGGGCGACTAAGGGTTGTATGGATTGTAAAAAGCTCTTAGCTGAGCAAATGGTTGATTATTTGGCACCTATTAGAGATAAGCGCAGAGAGCTTGAAAAAGATAAAGACTATATTCGTGATGTTTTAAACGAGGGGGCTAAGAAAGCTAAATCTATAGCTCAAAAAACTATGGTTGAAGTTCGCCAAGCGGTGTTCGGTTAATAGTTCGATGGGCTTTATCATTCCTATGTCTTATAAAATCCAATTAGAAAAATTTGAAGGCCCTCTCGATCTTCTGCTGTATTTAATTAAGAAAGATGATATTGATGTCTGCGATATTCCTATAGCGATGATTACCGATCAATATATGGAATATATTACCACTATGAAATTGCTTAATCTAGAGATGGTTGGTGACTTTTTAGTGATGGCAGCTACTCTTATGCAGATTAAGTCTAAAATGCTTCTTCCTCCTGATCCTTTGGCTAATACACAAGAAGAGCTAGATCCTCGTAGTGAATTGGTGCGTCGTTTGCAAGAATATCAACAGTTTAAACAGGTGGCAGAGAATTTAAAAGAGAAAGAATCTTTTCGTCAGGATTTATTTGGTCGATTGGTTGATCAAGAAGCTATGGATCAGCTAAAGCAAGATTCTCAGGAAGTTTTTATTGAAGCAAGTTTATTTGATTTAATCGATGCTCTTAATAGGGCCATTACTAAGATTCCTGAAAAGCAAACTTATGAAATTAATGAAGATCAATTTTCTATTGAAGGGCAAATTCATACCGTTCTTCATCTCTTAATGGAATCTTCTAAGATTTCTTTGAAACAATTATTTCTCAAAGCTTCTTGTAAAGTAGAAATAGTGTGTACCTTTGTGGCTGTTTTAGAGCTTATTCGATTAAAAGAAATAGTTGTTTTTCAGCGTCGATCTTTTGATGATATAGAAATTGTTCGTAATTATTCTTATGAGGCTGCTCCAGGTGACCTGGGAATAGCAGGTTAAAATTATGGACGAAATGAAACGTTTAGTCCTCAGCGAACAAACTCAGGAAGATGAGGTGATTAGTCTTTCTTTAAGACCTCAAAAGTTAAGTGATTTTATTGGTCAAAAAGATCTTGTCTCTGCATTAAAAATTTCTATTGATGCTGCAAAGAAACGTGTTGAACCTTTAGAACATATTCTATTTTCTGGTCCACCAGGATTAGGTAAAACTTCTCTTGCGCATATTGTTTCTAATGAAATGAATAGTCGAATTACTATTACTTCTGGTCCAGCTATTCAGCGAGCGGGAGATTTTATTGGAATTTTGACTAATCTTGAAAAAGGGGATATTCTTTTTATTGATGAAATTCATAGACTCTCTAAAACGGTAGAAGAATTCTTATATCCTGCTATGGAAGGCTTTAAGATTGATTTTATTGTAGATAAAGGGCCTTATGCTAAAACAATTAATTTTAATCTTAAGCCTTTTACTTTAATTGGAGCGACCACGCGAAGCGGGTTGTTGGCAACTCCATTAAGAGATCGTTTTGGGATTTTTCATCATTTAGAATTTTATGAGATAGAAGATCTTTCAACGATTGTAAAAGATACAGCGGTTAAATTAAATGTTGCTATTGATCTTGAAGCCGCTAATGAAATAGCCAAACGCTCCAGAGGGACACCACGTATTGCAAACAGATTGTTACGACGTGCCAGAGATTTTGCGCAGGTGAAAACTAGCAAGAACCATGTGGATTTAACTGTTGTTAAAGATTGTATGAAAGCATTGCGTATTGATGAATTTGGGCTTGATGATTTAGATCGCAGATTATTACAAATGATACAAACTCATTATAAGGGAGGACCTGTTGGTATTGAGGCCTTATCTGCAACTCTTAATGAAGAAGTGGATACTTTAGTTGATGTGATCGAACCTTATTTACTTAAAACAGGATTTCTACGTCGCACCTCACGTGGCAGAGAATTAACAGAGATGTCTTTAAAGCATCTGGTGAATTTTTAATAAAATTAAAGTTCCCCAGTTCAATAACGAAGTGCAACACTTGAGGGCTTGAAGGCTTCCGCGCTATGATGAGCGGACTATGCCAAAACCCTACAAGCACCTAACAAAAC
>JAYTXU010000017.1:0-2846 GCA_043742785.1 Candidatus Omnitrophota bacterium | reverse complement strand
TTTTGTTAGGTGCTTGTAGGGTTTTGGCATAGTCCGCTCATCATAGCGCGGAAGCCTTCAAGCCCTCAAGTGTTGCACTTCGTTATTGAACTGGGGAGATTAAAAACTAATCTCCCTTTCCAAAATATATACCTATGAATTTTTTCATTAGTTAAAACTTATACGTCACAGTCGCCATTCCAACATTTGTTATCTGACTATACTTACCGTTAATATTCTTAGCAGCATCAAGCGATGCTGCCTGTCCCACATTATTTTGAACTTCTCGGGTCTCATAAATAATTGTTGAAAAAGCCATATCTAAAGTTAAATGCTGCGATAAATCATAACCAAACCCAACCGTCATCCCATGAGAATTACTATCAGGATTGCTAGAATCCACAGTTCCTTGAGGAATCACATGCGTATGATGATAATACCCTGCACGTAAACGTAAAGTATCTGAATATTTATACTCCCCACCAATAGCTTCAGAAAAAGTTGAATGCCACTTGCGTTGTGCAGGATTATTTAAATTTAACACACTCAGATTTCCTGCATTTGTTTCATCAGGATAACTGATTAATTCTTGTTTTAAATGAGACCAATTAAACCACTCTAAATCAAAGTTAAACGTCCATTTATTATTGGGTTTAAAACTATACCCCATCACAATGCTTTGAGGTAAAACAATCTTTTCTGTAATTCTAGTTTCATAAGAAGAATTGAAATTTGATCCAAGAGCTCCACCCGGTCCATAAACGCCTGCACTAAGACTATCAAGATAAACCTTACCTACGAATTTATGGTGAATAGGACTGCGATACATCAACCCAACTTGATTTTGATCATTAATCTTAAACATGGTTGCCAAACGAAAACCCCAAGCATTACTTTTAGCCTTTAATTGAGCATTGGCATCAGGTGGAGCAAGATTATTAAGTTTTTTACTTAAACTTGCTTTAGAATCATCATTATCGGCACTTGCAGCCACAGACCATTGATCCGTCACCTGATAAGAAGCTGCCAACATAATATCTTTATTTTCTAATTCAGCCTTAGTCGATACATATCTGGAAAAACTATCTGCAGCCCATTCGGTTCCAAGCCCCCAATAAGAACCAGCCCCAAGACCAAGAGAAAGTTTATCATTAATTGGAGCAACTACATAAACATGAGGTACAAAGAAATTATCACGACGTGCCTGAACCTTATCTCCAGAATTGCTTTTATAATTAATGGCTGGAGCAATGATCGCCCCTCCCATTGAGATTTGAGTAGATTTAATCTGATTCATACCAGCCGGATTATAAAAAATAGCAGAAGGAGTATTGGCTTCGCCCACAAAGGCAGAACCTTTACCAAAAGCTCCTGCATCCGGTGTTTCATTACGCAATCCACCTGAACCAGCCGACAGTGCATTATTTATACCGACGAGAAATAATATTCCAAAACTTAAAACAAATATTCGCAAATAAGACATGTGTCAACCCTCCAGAAACTCAAGATTATGATTATTGCTTAATATAAGATGATTATACCTCGTCGATAATTCGATACAACAAAAAATCAAACTATTTTGTTATATAGTCAAATTTTCTATATCTGCAGGTTTTTCGATATTGTGTACAACAACGGAAGAATTGATGCGGCGGATAAGCCCTTTGAGCACCTTGCCAGGACCAATTTCAATAAATTCAGTAACACCTTGGGCAATGATATATTCCACACAAGCCACCCATTGAACGGATGCTGTGATTTGTTTGACAAGATTCTGACGAATGGTATCGGCATTGTCTTGAGGAAGAGCACTAACATTAGTAACCACCTTAATACTAGTGGGAGTAATCAGTACATCCTTTAACACCTGAGCAAATCGATTGGCTGCATTTATCATTAAGGTAGAATGAAAAGCACCGCTCACAGATAATGGAATAACCTTCTGTCCACCCGCCGCTTTAATTGATTCAATAGCTGCCCCCACTTTATCAAGATGACCGGTGATGACAATTTGTTCATGGGAATTAAAGTTAGCCACCTCTGCCCCTGTTTGCTGGCAAATCTCAATTAGTTGGGCTTTGTCAAATCCAATCACGGCTGCCATAGTTCCCTTAGCTTCCTTGGTTGCTTCTTCCATAAATAATGCTCGTTTCTGAACCAAACGCAAGGTATCTCCAAAGGAAATAGAACCCGAAGCTGTAAGGGCTGAATACTCCCCTAAACTTAAACCAGCGGTATATTTAACGGAAATATTTCTAAATTTTGGATGGGCTTGAAAACTTCTTAGAATCGCGATACTCGTCGAAAGGATTGCTGGCTGACAATAGGCTGTTGTAATAAGAGTCTCTTCTGGACCTTCAAGAACAACCTTGAGCAAACCATTAGCGCAAATAGTATCTGCTTCATCAAATATAGCTTTTGCTTGGGGAGATGTTTGATAAAACTCTGCTCCCATGCCCACCTTCTGAGCACCCTGACCTGGAAAAATTAAGGCTACGTTTTTTGCCATTTAATAACATTCGCTCCACTAACCAATCCTGCACCAAAGGCAACCAAAACTACATTCGAACCTTTTTTAATTCTCTTTTGTTTAACCGCTTCATACAAAGCAACTGCAATAGAAGCTGCCGACATGTTGCCATATTTATCAATATTAATAAAAATCTTCTCTTTAGGAAATCTTAGTTTATTAGCAACGGCCGTTATAATACGATCATTAGCCTGATGAGGAACAATACAATCAACCTGAGAAACCTTTAATTTAGCTTTCTTTAAAACTGCACCAACAGCATCAGCCATCGAATTTACAGCCACCTTAAATAATTCCTGCCCTTCCATGACTACATAAGGTAATTTGTAGGCTGTAT
>JAYTXU010000016.1:0-10425 GCA_043742785.1 Candidatus Omnitrophota bacterium | reverse complement strand
GAATGATATTAAGGTTGCATCAAAAATTACTCATGTAACGATTTATCCTGGAGCTGCTCTGGTCACGCGCAGCACTGAAATTAATCTTCCTATTGGTGATCACACCATTTTATTCGAGAATATTATTCCTGAAGTTAACGATAATGCCTTGACGGTGAAAGGTCAAGGGAGCGCCGAAGTTAAAATTTTTGGTGCTTCTGTTAAACGTGATTATTTAACTGAATCGGCCAACAGCCGTGTGAAGGATCTCCAAACTAAAATTGAAGCTGTAGATGATCAGTTAGCGGTATTACAAAACAAACAAAACATACTTACTAAACAACAGGAATATTTGGATTCAATCAAATTCAAAGCAGGTGAACAGCTTCCTAAAGATATGCAAACGAAAATGCCCACAGCAACAGATTTACAAGCGCTTGGAGAATATTTAGCTAAAGGTTTTGATGATATTGTCACCCAGGGTGAAGATGTTCGTATTAAAACTCGTGATTTACAACGCCAGCGGGATGCTTTAAACCAAGAGTTAAATCAAATGCAAAATGGCCAGCAGAGGGTTAAGCGTTCGATAGGTGTAGATGTGCAATGTGAAAAAGAAGGTAAGATAAACTTAATGGTTTCCTATTTAGTCAGCGGGGTTAATTGGACGCCAGTGTACGATGCCCGAGTCAATTTCGATAAAGTTCAAGTTGAATTGTCGATGTATGGACAAGTGTCCCAGACAACGGGTGAAGATTGGCAGGGAGTGAATCTGACGATTTCGACTTCACGCCCGACCGTGGGTGGTCGAATGCCAGAACTAAATTCTTGGTTTATAATACCTGCTCCAGTTTATTCTCCGGGTGAAGTGAGCGAAGCAATGGGTGTTGAGAGAGCTATTGGATCTTTCAACAAAGGCAGGTCCGTGTCAAATTTAAAAATGGCTAGTGACAAGATAGTTGAAAAATTTGATGAGCCTCTGCAGTCCAGTGTGGTCTATGCCCAAGCAGAGAGCAAAGGCGTTTCGGTGGTCTTTAAGGTGACTAAACAGGTGGATATTAAATCTGATGGGACATGGCATCGTGTACCGGTTACGGTCATGCAAATGCCTATTTCCTTTGAATATGCGACGACACCAAAGTTAAATACCTTTGCCTATCTAAAATCAGGAGTGGTTAATAATCAGGAAGGGATGCTTTTGCCTGGAGCAGTCAGTGTGTATATGGATGGCGATTATGTGGGAAGTTCCTCAATTGAAAAAGCGATTGGGTCCAAGGAACAATTTGATTTGTATTTAGGGATTGATGAAGGAGTGACGGTCAAACGTAAATTACTGGAAAGAAAATCTGATGATACCATGTTTGCTGGTCTTCCATCTCCTAATCGGACCATATCTTTCAGTTATAAGATAACAGTTGAAAATTATAAATCTAAGCCGATTGATGTGAAGGTCTATGAAAATATCCCTGTCAGTCAAGATGATAAGATCAAAATTAAGGATGTGAAATTTACTCCGGATCCAACGAAAAAGGATGTGGATGACCGCCAGGGAGTTATACGCTGGTCGTTGTCCTTGAATCCAAAAGAAAAGAAAGAAATTTTCATTAAATACACCGTTGAATATTCACGTAACTTAAACGTTTCGGGGTTATAACTATGGGAAAGAAAATCAAGAAAATTGGTATTTTAACATCTGGTGGAGACGGTCCAGGGATGAATGCAGCAATACGATCAGTTGTTCGTTATTCCTTGCATTATGGTGTAGAAGTGGCTGGTATTATGCGTGGTTACCAAGGACTTTTAGAAGAAGATATTATCCCGATGGGACATAGATCTGTTTCAAATATCATTAATAGAGGGGGCACGATTTTAAAAACAGCCCGTTCGAAAGAATTTGCTACTGATGAAGGTAAGGCTAAAGCGGCGGCTATTATTCATAAGCACAATATTGATGCGTTAGTTGTTATTGGTGGAGACGGGTCTTATCAAGGAGCTACTGGGCTTTATGAAAAGCATGGGATTCCAATTGTTGGTTTACCAGGAACAATTGACAATGATTTAAATGGAACAGACCAAACGATCGGTTGCTCAACAGCTATTAATACAGCTTTGGAATCTATTGATAAGATTCGTGATACAGCTCAAAGTATGGAGCGTGTTTTTGTAATTGAAGTCATGGGGAATAAAAGTGGTTATATTGCTATGGAAGTGGCGTTAGCTGCTGGTGCGGAAGATGTAATTATTCCGGAAAAATCATTTAATTATGAAGCTATGCATCAAGAAATTCTTGATGGTAATAAGCGTGGGAAAATTAGTTATATTATTGTTGTTGCAGAAGGGGCAGCAATGGCTTCGGTAGTTGCAGAAAACATTACTCGTCATACAAATGTGGAAACTCGTTATGTTGTTTTGGGTCATGTTCAGCGTGGGGGAACTCCTAGTGGACAGGATCGAATTTTATCAACTCGATTAGGAGCTGCTGCGGTTGATTTGATTCTTAATGGTTATTTTGGGAAAGCAGTCGGTGTTTTGGAAGATGAGATTAATGTTATTGATCTAAAGGATGCTTCCCGCCGTGTTCATAGCGATATGGATCGTCGTTACGAGCTTCTTAAAATTCTCACCTAGTAATACTTTACAGATTAAATAAGTTTTGATATATTATCAGCTTCTTTAGCTGAAAATTCTAATTTTCTTACCGTTACCGATGGTTGTCTTTAAAGGAGGAAGTTAAGATGTCTGTGAATACTGTATTCGATGTGGATTCAATAGTTCAGAAATTGGTTTTAACCGATAATATTAAAGAAAAAGAAACAATTGCGAGAGAAATTCAAGCTCAAGCGAGAGCTAAGGGTGCATATGTCGCATCTATTCATGATGTTTATATGGCTCGTGGTAAGGGGCAGGGAAAAAACTTTACTGTTCCAGCTATGAATTTACGCTCTTTAACGTATTATTTGGCTCGTGCTATCTTTCGTACAGCTAACAAATTAAATGCTGGTGCTTTTATTTTTGAAATTGCAAAATCTGAGATGGGGTATACTTCTCAACCACCTATTGAATATGTGGGAGTTATTTTAGGAGCAGCTATTAAAGAGGGTTATAGCGGGCCTGTTTTTATTCAGGGAGATCATTGTCAAATTAAAGCAGGAGAATATTTCAAAGATAAGTCCAAGGAAGTAGCATCTTTAAAAGATATGGTAGCTGATTGCATAGCTGCTGGTTTTTATAATATTGATGTGGATTCATCCACGACCGTTAAATTAGAACGCCCAACCTTAACGGAACAGCAACGTGATAATTTTGAAGTGTGTGCAGACATTTCTTCTTTTATAAGAAGAATACAACCAAAAGCTATTCAAGTGTCTATTGGCGGTGAAATTGGAGAAGTAGGTCATAAAAATAGTACGGTAGAAGAATTGGTTGCTTTTACGGATGGTTATAACAAGAGTTTACCAAAAAATTTAGTTGGTTTAAGCAAGATTTCTGTGCAAACAGGAACGTCTCATGGTGGTGTTGTTTTACCTGATGGAACAATAGCCAATGTTAGTGTTGATTTTGATTCTTTGAAAGCAATATCAGCAGCAGCTCAAAAACAATATGGTATGGGGGGGGCTGTTCAGCATGGAGCCTCAACTTTACCAGATAATGCGTTTAGTAAATTTCCAGAAGTAAATACTATAGAAATTCACTTAGCGACTAATTTTCAAAATAAGACTTTAGATAGTAAATTATTTCCTAAAGATCTTTATTCTAAAATGGTTGAATGGACAAAAGCTAATTGCCAAAGCGAACGTAAAGCTACAGATACCGATGAGCAATATGTTTATAAGGCTCGTAAGCGTGCTTTAGGTCAATTTAAGAAGGATATTATGAATATGCCTTTAAGTGTTAAAGAAGGTATTGCTGCAGAAATTGAGAAGAATTTTGAATTTTTATTCAAACAGCTTAATGTTAATGATACTAAAAATTTTGTTACAAGTATTGTAAAACCAGTTGATGTAACCATTGGTTTACGTGCCACACAAGCTCATTTAGATGGCGAAGGAGATGATTAAAATGGCTAAAAATTATTACGAGAAAGATTGTAATATTAACGATATAAAAAGCAAAACTATTGCCGTGGTTGGATATGGTATTCAAGGTCGTGGTCAGGCTTTAAATTTACGTGATAGCGGTTTGAAAGTTATTATTGCTCAGCGTCCTGGTGGTCCTAATTATGAATTAGCTAAGAAAGATGGATTCAAACCTATGTCCGTTGAAGAAGCGGCAAAGTTAGCTGATGTAATTATTATTTTAACCCAAGATCATTTACAAGCTGATATTTATAAAAACTCTATTGAACCTTATTTAACTAAAGGGAAAGCCTTAGCTTTCTCGCATGGATTTAATATTCATTTTAAATTTATTCTTCCTCCTCAGGATGTGGATATTTTTATGATTGCTCCTAAAGGACCTGGTTCTTTGGTGCGTCGTCAGTATGTAGAAGGTAAAGGAGTTCCTTGTTTGGTTGCAGTTTATCAAAATGCCACTGGTAAAGCTTTGAAGGTTGCTTTGGCCTATGCTAAGGGTATTGGTGGTTCTCGTGCAGGTATTATTCAAACAACATTTAAAGAAGAAACTGAAACTGATTTATTTGGTGAGCAAGCTGTGTTATGTGGAGGTGCTAGCGAATTGGTTAAGGCTGGTTTTGAAACCTTGGTCAAAGCGGGATATCAGCCAGAGATTGCTTATTTTGAATGTTTACATGAGTTAAAATTAATCGTAGATATTATGTATGAAGAAGGTATTCAAGGGATGCGTAAGAAAGTCTCTGATACAGCTGAATATGGGGATATGACTCGTGGTCCTCGTATTGTTAATGCGCGTACTCGTGTAGAGATGTCTAAGATACTAAAGGAAATTCAGACAGGAAAGTTTGCTAAAGAGTGGATGGCTGAGAATAAAAATGGTCGTAAGAATCTTTTGAAAATGAGAAAAGCTGGAGATGCTCATCTTGTTGAGAAGGTAGGAACTCGACTACGTTCTTTAATGAGCTGGATGAAAAAATAATGTAAGAAAAAGATAAATTTCGAAAAAAATGATACAATTAAAGGGCGAGTTTATCTCGCCCTTTTTTTATATGAGGATAAAATGATGAAAAACAATAATAAAGTCTTAATTTTTGATACAACTTTGCGTGATGGAGAACAGGCGCCTGGGGCTACGATGACTCCACAAGAGAAGTTGGAAATCGCCTTTGCATTGGAACGTTTGGGGGTGGATATTATTGAAGCAGGGTTTCCTGTTATCTCTAAAGGTGACTTTGATTCTGTTTACGATGTGGCTAAAAATATCAAAAAATCTGTCATTTGCGGATTAGCTCGAGCGATTACTAAAGATATTGATGCGGTTATTGAAGCTGTAAAGCCAGCAAAATATAAACGTATTCATATCTTTTTAGCAACTTCCAAGATTCACTTGGAGCATAAATTTAAAAAGAACGAGGATCAAATCTTGGATATGGCAGTAGCCTCAGTTAAATATGCCCGTAAGTACATGGACAATATTGAATTTTCTCCTGAAGATGCTTCCCGGACTGAAAGAACTTTTTTGTATCGGGTTTTGGAAGCGGTTATTAAGGCAGGGGCTACGACCTTGAATATTCCTGATACGGTGGGCTACTCGACACCGCAGGAATATGGAGCTGTATTTTTTGGGATTATAAATAATGTCCCCAATATTAACAAGGTTATATTGTCAACTCATTGTCACGACGATTTAGGATTAGCTGTTGCTAATTCTTTGGCTGGATTACAAAATGGTGCGCGTCAGGTAGAATGTACGATAAATGGTATCGGAGAACGGGCAGGAAATGCTTCTATGGAAGAAATTGTTATGGCTATTAAAACTCGTTCAGATTTTTATGGCTTATTAACGGAGATTAATACGAAAGAGTTTTATAAAACATCTAGGATGGTTTCTAAAGCCACAGGTTTCATTGTACCACCTAATAAAGCGATTGTTGGGGTTAATGCTTTTCGTCATGAATCAGGGATTCATCAAGATGGAATCTTAAAGGAAAAACGTACTTATGAAATTATGGATGCTGAGGATATAGGAGTTCCTTCTCATGAAGCTTTGGTTTTAGGTAAGCATTCTGGTCGGCATGCCTTTAAGGATCGATTGAAATCTTTAGCTGTTGAATTGTCTGAAATTGAACTGGACAAGGCGTTTATACGATTTAAAGATTTAGCAGATAAAAAGAAAGAAATCTACGACGAAGATTTAATTGCTATTGTTGAAGATGAAGGAAAATTAACGAGAGAAGCCTATGTCTTAGTTGATTTAACTTCAACTAGCGGTAGCCATATTGCTCCTTGTGTGGTTGTTACCTTGCAGTATAAGGGGAAGAAATATGCGCAAGAGTCAACAGGGGATGGTCCAGTAGATGCTTGTTATAAAGCAATCGAGGCTGTCACGAAATTAAAAGGTAATTTATTAGACTATACAATTAAATCAGTAACACAGGGTAAGGATGCCTTGGGTGAAGTAACCGTTAAGGTGTCTTTTGATAAAGAGGTTGTTATTGGGCGTGCTGCTAGCACAGATATTATTGAAGCTTCAGCGAAAGCATATATTAATGCTATTAATAAAACAATGATCTTGCAAAAGGCAAAGAGTTAAGAATGTTACATGAACCAACAGCCATATACGGTATTATCGGCACTCCGCTTGCGCATAGCTTATCTCCTATTATGCACAACGCTGCTTTTAAAGCGTTAAAGGTTAATGCTGTTTATAAGACCTTTGAGTTAATGGATGAGGAAGAATTAAAGTTGTTTTTTGAGGATTTGCGTGAGCAGGATAATCCGATATTTGGTCTTAACGTTACAGTTCCTTATAAGGAAAAGGTCTTACCTTATGTAGATGTAGTAGATCCATTTGCTCAGCGGGTAGGAGCTGTTAATACCATTGTTATTAATCATAATCGTAAGATATTTGGATTTAATACAGATGGACCTAGTTTCTTAAGTCATTTGAAAGAGTTGGATTTTGATTTTGAAAATAAGCGTATCTGTGTCCTTGGGGCGGGTGGGACGACTCGTTCCATCGTAAGTGTTTTATGTCTTGTTAACAAAAGACCAACAAGTATTAAAATTTATAATCGCACCTTTAGTAAGGCTAAAAACTTAGTAGAATCTTTAGCTGGCAAAATGGATACCAGTTTCGTAGAAGTGGTAGATAATATCGAAGATTTAAATGTGGAGTTAGCTGATTGTTTGATCAATACAACTTCTGTTGGTTTAAAGGGTGAAGAAAGATTTTTAATTGACCCTTCGACTCTTCATACAGACATGTTGGTGTATGATGTGATTTATAACCCAGCGCAAACTCCATTATTGAAAGCAGCTAAAGCTAAAGGAGCTCAAACAGCTAATGGTCTTAGCATGTTATATTTTCAAGGAGTGTTGGCGTTTAATCATTGGGCAGGTATAGAAATTGAAGACAAATATAGAAAAATTATGCGTCAGGCATTGGAAGGAAGTCAGAAATAATGGATATTTTCTTATTCTTTGTTTTAGGTTCGATTATCGGTAGTTTTTTAAATGTTTGTATTATTAGACTTCCTCAAGAAAAGTCGGTTGTCTTTCCTTCTTCACATTGTCCTCAATGTAAAAAACCTATTGCTTGGTATGATAATATTCCCCTGGTCAGTTGGATTGTTTTAAAAGGGCAATGTCGTCATTGTAAAAAAAAGATTTCATTTAGATATTGGATGGTTGAATTATTAACAGGTCTTATTTTTGCTACTTTTTATTTACATTTTGGGTTAAGTCCCTTGCTTCCAGCCTATTTAGTGATGCTTTCTTGTTTTGTAGTTGCGACTTTTGTAGATTTAAGTCATCGCATTATTCCAGATGAAATTTCAATCGGAGGAATGTGGGCAGGAGTTATTTTGAGCGCATTTATTCCAATGCTTCATTTAACAAATGATTTATCGTTGGGAGCATTTATTGCAGGTTTATTGGTTATCATTTGTCAATTGTTGACCTTGATTTATCCAATTTTTTGTAAACATTTAATGGAAGAAGAAGGGCCTTATGACGATAAACCGATTAACATTATAGTTTTAATATCTTTAATTTTTGTCTATCTAATCAATAGTAATACCTTAGTTCTGCCAGGTGTTCTTAATGCGCATGCTCACGGTTTGGCTGGGGCATTGGTTGGTTTTATAATTGGTGGTGGATCTATTTATGCCATGGGTTTAATTGGCGATATTGTTTTTCGTAAGGAAAGTATGGGTGGAGGGGATGTTAAACTAATGGCAATGATAGGAGCCTTTTTAGGTTGGAAAATTGGATTGTTGACATTCTTTGTGGCTCCTTTTCTTGGAGGAGTGATTGGTATTATTGAGAAAGTTCGTACCAAGGATAGCACTATTGCCTATGGTCCTTTCTTGGTCTTAGGAGCTTTGATTAGTCTTTTTTGGGGGAAGGAAATTATTGATTGGGTTTTACAAGGTGGAATTTATCATTTATAAATTGGAGAGTGTTCTCTAAATTAAGAAAGGATTAGTTATGAAAAACTTATCAATAATTTTACTTGGGTTTCTTTTAATGGTTGGTGGTTGTTCTTCTAATCCAAAAGTTACACGTCAAGATGTAATTAAACAAATTGATTTAAGCGGCCGATGGAATGATTCTGACGCACGTATGGTAGCAAACGAAATGATTAGTGCTTGTTTAAATAGTGTTTGGATTAATGAGTTTAATAAAGTCAGTGGACGTACACCAACGGTGATTATAGGGTCTATTAAAAATAACTCCTACGAACACATTAATCCTGAGATGTTTACAGAAGAACTTCAAAGAGCATTAATAAATTCTGGTAAGGTATCTTTTGTAGCTAATAAAGATGAGCGAGTGGAAGTTCGTGATGAAAGGGTTGATCAAGCTGCTGGAAATACTGAACCATCGACGATCTCTGAAAAAGGTCATGAAACTGGAGCTGATTTTATGCTTAAAGGAAGCATTAATGCTGTTCAAGATGCGGTTAAGGGTAAATATGTTATGTTTTATCAAGTCAATTTAGAATTGATTGATATGAAGACTAATCAAAAACGTTGGCTTGGTCAGAAAGAAATTAAGAAACTAGTCGAAAGAGCCACTGTTTCCCTTTAAGGGCTTTAGCTGTGATTAATTTATTTATTGTTGGCTTTGTTTTGTTTTTGTCTTCCTGTGCTGCTCCTATTTCTTACCTGCAGCCTAAAGTCAATGGTTTACTGACCGATCGCCAATATAATTCTGCTCTGAGCACCTTAGGAGATTCTCCAATTTCCTACGGAAAGAAAAATCAACTCCTTTATTGGCTTGATAAGGGAATGATTTTACACTTAGCAGGCCGATTCCGCGATAGTATTCACGCCTTTGAACAAGCTAAAAGAAAATTTGATGAACTCTACACTCAATCCTTAAGTGAGATAGGATCTTCTTTTTTACTTAATGATTATTGGGAGTCCTATCGAGGCAATGATTTAGAATACGTTTTATTAAATGTTTTTCAGGCTTTGAATTTTGTAGCCTTAGGAGAGATTCATGAATCATTAGTAGAAGCGCGTGATTTGGATATAAAGCTTAGACTTATTAATGATAGGTATCCAAAGAACAATAATGTATATAGAGATGATGCTTTTGCCCGATTGTTGATGGGTATTTTGTACCAAGCAGATAGTTCTTCTACAAGTGTTGAGGATGCCCGCATTTCATTAAGCAAGGCTCAAGATGTATATGAAAATGATTATGTTAAGAATTACGGCCTATCTGCTCCTAAATTCTTACGCTATAGCAATGAACGGCGGGAAAAATCTAAAGCGTATGTTTATTTAATCCAATATTCAGGTTTTTCTCCCTTCAAGGTTGAGGGAAGTTTGTTAATCCCTGTAGGAGGAGCGCTAGCAAGTAAGGTTGCTTTTCCTCAATATGTGGATCGGATTAATTATCTTAAGAGTTCATCTTTAATAGTTAAAGGGTCTTATGGGGATATGATTTATCCTACTGAAGTAGGTGAAGATATAGGTGCAATTGCTAAACAAATATTAGAAAATCGTAAGCTTATTATAGGAGCTAAGGCTTTAGCAAGACCTATGATAAAGCTGGCTGTTGAAAAGGTTTCAGAAGAACAGTTAAGAGATAAATATGGAGATTGGGCGGGCCTGTTAACGAATATTATAGGATCAGCATATAATTTATCTACAGAACAGGCGGATTTACGTAGCTGGCAAACTCTACCGAATGAAATTCGTATTGCTCGTGTTGAGTTAAATCCTGGAGAATATCAATTCTTTGTGCAAAATCTTGATGTTAGTGGCAAGCAATTAGAAATGAAAGATTTGGGTTCTTTGGATGTCAAAGCTGGGGATATGAAGTTTCTTGTTGTTAGGTCTTATTTCTAGTTTAAAAGATA
>JAYTXU010000015.1:0-21276 GCA_043742785.1 Candidatus Omnitrophota bacterium | reverse complement strand
GATTCCTTGGTTAATCAAATTCTTGATTCTATCGAGCAGACTGTAGAAAGTAAGTAGTGTTGTGGATAAATTCATCCTTAAAAGTAATTTTAAGCCGGTTGAGGAGCAGAAGAAAGCTATCAGTGTTCTGACAAAAGGACTTAATGCTCATCTAGAGGCTCAAATTCTTTTGGGTGTTACAGGAAGCGGTAAAACCTTTACCATAGCCAATGTCATTGAGGCAGTTAATCGTCCTACCTTAGTCATTTCTCACAATAAAACTCTAGCGGCTCAGTTGTATAGTGAACTAAAAGAGTTCTTCCCTAATAATGCGGTTGAGTATTTTGTTAGCTATTATGATTATTATCAGCCTGAAGCGTATATTCCTTCTACGGATGTTTATATTGAAAAAGATTCCTCCATTAATGACCGTCTAGATCGTTTGCGTTTAGCGGCAACTACATCCTTGATGTCCCGAAGGGATGTCATTATTGTAGCTAGCGTTTCTTGTATTTACTCTCTTGGTTCTCCGGAGGACTACCAAAATAATATGGTGCAGTTAAAGAGGGGGCAGAAAATTGATCGGGATACTGTTTTACAACAGTTCATTAGTATTCAGTATGAGCGTAATGATTATGAATTTAATCGTGGAAAAATACGAGTTCGAGGGGATATTGTTGAGGTGTTTCCAGCCTATAGGCAAGATGTTTTACGTATCGAATTTTATGATGATGAAATAGAAAGACTTCGACAAATCAATCCTATCACAGGGGAGATTATTTCAGAATTAGATAAGGTGGCTGTTTATCCAGCTAAACATTTCTTGGTTTCACCGCCACGTTTATCACAAGCTCTTGTTGAGATTGAAGAGGAACTTAATGAATCTCTGAAACAGCTTGAATTACAGGGAAAATTGCTTGAAGCTCAGCGTTTAAGATCTCGCACTCGTTACGATATGGAAATGTTTAAAGAAATAGGAACTTGTAAGGGGATAGAAAATTATTCTAGAGTTCTTTCAGGCCGCTCAGAAGGGGCGAAGCCTTTTTGTTTGATGGATTATTTTCCAGAAGATTTTATTACGGTGATTGATGAAAGTCATGTGACGGTTCCACAATTAGGTGGGATGTATGAAGGGGACAGATCACGCAAGGAGATGCTTGTACGGCATGGGTTTAGACTTCCATCCTGTTTAGATAATAGGCCTTTAAAATTTCATGAAGTAAAAAGTATCTTAAAACAGAGAATATATGTCTCTGCCACGCCTGGTATCTATGAACGTACAGATTCTAAAGATCATATTGTAGAACAGATCATCCGTCCAACAGGGATTATTGATCCGCCAATCTTTATTAGATCAACCGCAGGTCAGGTAGAAGATTTATTAAAAGAAGTTCAACAGCGGTCAGTTAAGAATGAGCGTGTTTTAGTGACCACATTGACTAAACAGATGTCAGAAGATCTTTCTGCTTATTTAGAAGAAGCTGGTTTGGCTGTTAAATATTTACACTCAGGAATAGAAACTTTTGATCGTACAAGAATTTTACAGGATTTACGTTTAAAGAAATTTGATTGTTTAGTGGGAGTTAATCTTTTACGTGAAGGTTTAGATTTGCCTGAGGTTTCTTTAGTTGCTATATTTGATGCTGATAAGCAAGGGTTTTTACGTTCCCAAACATCCTTGATTCAAACGGCCGGTCGTGCTGCCCGTAACATTAATGGAATAGTTATTATGTATGCGGATACTATTTCATCAGCAATGAAGGCAACAATCAGTGAATGTGAGCGCCGTAGAAAGATTCAGATAGAATTTAATATTAAGCATAGCATTACACCAACAACGATTGAAAGAGCGATTCATTTAGGGATCGAAGAATTTGCCCAGGCAGAAGATTTTGCTAGGTTTTTGACAGGGCAGTCTGAAGAAGAATATGAGGTTTCTAATCAGGTAAGCGAATTAGAGCGTCAAATGGATTTGGCTGCTAGGAATTTAGAGTTTGAAAGAGCTGCTAAACTCAGAGATAGGATTAAACAATTAAAGGAGAATACAAGTGTTAGCCATTGATATTGGAAATACAACGATAGCTTTAGGGGTTGTAAAAAATGGGAGAATTGTTGAATCTTTGCGTATTGATATATTTGAAGAATCTAGAACACTTAAGGTTATTTTAAATAAACATTTGAATCATTTTCTTAATGAAGGTTATGATATTAAAAGGGTTGTTATATGTTCAGTTGTTCCTAAAAAAACGATATTAGTGGAACAAATAATACAGAAAATGTTAAAACTTAAGGTTCAAGTGGTTGGTAGAGATATTATTGTGCCTATCAAAAATCATTATAAAAATCCTTCTCAAGTTGGTCAAGATAGGCTGGTTGGGGCTTATGCAGCTTGTAAATTATATGGTAAGCCTTTGATTGTTGTTGATTTAGGGACTGCGATTACTTTTGATGTGGTTTCCAAAAATGGAGAGTATTTAGGTGGAGCTATTGTTCCAGGAATACGTTTGTCAGCTGAGTCTCTATTTTTAAAAACAGCCTTATTGCCTGAAATTGATATCAAAGCTCCTAAGAATCCAATAGGAAGAACAACTCAGGAGAGTATTTTAAGCGGACTTTTTTATGGATATGGGGTTTTGTGTCAAGGGTTCATTGATCTTTTAGCTAAACAGTTAAAGGATACACCTAAGGTTGTTATGACAGGTGGGCATACTCATTTGATGAAGAAATTTGTCTCTCCTAAAATCCGTATTATTGATGAAGATCTGGTTTTTAAAGGCTTAGGGTTGCTGGTTAAATAATTTGTTTGTAAGTTGCTTTATTGTAATGTTTTATGTAATTATTAAGATTATTTTCTCTTCTCGCCTTGAAATCATCCTAAAATATGTTATATTTGCATCAAGTAGCCCTATTACAACGAAAAATAAAGGATTTTAATTTATGTTTTTAAAGAAAGCTTTATCGCTTGTTCTTTCGTTGCTCTTAGCATTTAATTACCAATCTCTTTCTTTTGCCCAAAGCGCTGCATCTGTCTTAAATCTTCCTCAGCCTGGGACCATGATTGGATTAACATTGGCCTATGTTCCGGTGATTGCTAAGGGTTTAAGCGTTCATCCTGAAAATCCCATCCTTTTTGATTTTATTTTTGATACAGGTAATTCTGGATTAACAGCTAAAGATCCGGGATTAAAGATTGAATCTGAAAAACTTGTTAAATATTTTCTTGCCAGTTTAACTGTCCCGGATGATGACCAGTGGGTTAACCTTTCTCCTTATGAAAAGGATCATATTGTTCCAGGTCAATTAGGTCAAACTGAAATGGGACGAGATATGTTGGCTCAGGATTACATTTTAAAGCAATTAACAGCTTCTTTAATTTACCCTGAAAAACAATTAGGTAAGGAATTCTGGAATAAGGTCTATTCAAAAGCTCAGCAGTTATATGGTTCAACCGAAGTTCCAGTCAATACCTTTAATAAGGTATGGATTGTTGCAAATAAAGCAGATGTTTATGTTCATGGTAATACGGCTTTTGTCACAGGAGCTTATTTAAAGGTGATGTTAGAAGAAGATTACCTTTCTTTAGGTAAGCATAATGGGATTTCTAATCAGAAGGGATCTAACACTCTTGGTTCTCAGGTTATTAGAGAAGTAGTTATCCCTGAACTTGAAAAAGAGGTTAATCAGGGTAAGAACTTTGCTAATTTACGTCAGATTTTCTATTCGATGATTCTTGCTACTTGGTATAAGAAGAATCTTAAAGAAGCATTATTAAATCAAGTTTACAGTAATAAAGCTAAGATTAATGGCGTTGATGTTGAAGATAAGACTATCAAGGAACAAATTTATCAGCAATATCTTCAGGCGTATAAGAAAGGTGTTTTTAACTATATTAAGGAAGATGTAAAAATTAATGGTCAGTCTGTTGCCCGCAAATATTTCTCTGGTGGGGTTGCTCCAAATCTAGGGGTTTCTCATGCCATGATTGTAAGAACAACAATAGGAAGAGATGCCGATTTAGCAGGCCAATATGTTCAAGCTAGAGTCACCACCCCTAAGGTCACGGCAGGAGAAACTAGCGCTGCCATGACGGTTACAACTGAGCCAAGGAAAGTGATTGGACAATTAGCTAAAGATGGGTCTTTTGGAATGACAAAATTGGATAATTCTTTAGAAAGATTCTTAAAACTTCAAGGGTTTGTATATACCTTTTTAAAGAAGGTGGATGGACAAGATACTATTAAAAGGATGAGTTTAGAAGAAGAGAAACCTGTTTTTTTAGATAATCAGGGAAAGGAAATTGGAAATTTTGATGTAAGTAATCCCCATGGGGGCGCTTTTCATTTTATTCGCGACACGTTAGATAATCTTTATATCGTTGTTGTTAATCCAGCGATGACGGTAGCGTCACCTGCCACAGTATCAGCAGCGATGACTTCTCCTTTACATGAACAATTAGGTAGAGAATACATGTCTTTTGCAAATGGTCATAAAGGAGTTTTGCCGCAACCAATTCACCCTATTAAAAGATTTTTTAGAATAGCTGATATTAAGAGGGAAAAGAAAGGTTTGGATTTATTGAGCCTGTCAGAAGAAGAACGTCGAGTAGAAGATCAAGTAGCTTGGAATGAAATAATAAGACTATCAAAGAATAATGAAAAGATTGCCGCTGGTGTCATGGCTGCAGGTGCTGCATCCAGAGCTTTAAAAGGAAGATTGCCCTTTACTTTTGTTCGAGCCATGAAGGATGATCCAGATCAATTCGTCGATCAAACAAAGTTTTCGCAAGCAGATATTAAAATTATTAATGAACAGTTTGCTGGTGATTATAAGGGGTATGTACGGTCGTTAGATCCTGCTATAGATGCTCAACATGATGTTTTAAACAGTATTCTTCATGAGTCTAAGGCTTTATTGCCTACTAATAAAGAGCCAATCAACGGTAAATGGTATAACTTTTTGGGATATAATGCTCTCAATATTAAGAAAATTAATGATCAGCTAGAGGCAATTGGATTAAATCGTGTGTTTATTTTTAAAGTGATGGCTAATGAATCTAATTATAAGAAGATCTTGGATAATTTAGTGAGGAATAATTTCTTTGGTTTAAAGGTTAGTCTTGTTAAAGATGTTCAAGGCAATGTTGTTGATATTGATCACATGGATCCTTCCAATGAGATTATTCTTTATTCTCAAGGAACGGGTTACCGTGTGGTTGCTCCTGTTGCAACAGTTGAAGATCAATGGAGGAAGGATAAAAAATTAATTGAACAGGCAGTGGCATTATCAGCAACAGATCCTACTAAAAGCGGGGGCCTTTTGGCAAAAACCCAATTAGCCTCAGAAACAGATTATTTGCAGGCTTTAGAATTTTCTAAGAAGTATGAAGGGAAGGTTCTTTATGATACTGCGGTTCCTGAAGGACACGGGGAAAGGTTTCATGCTCAATTTGAAACCTATACAGTTGGTCCTAAGGTTCCCAATCTTGTTTTAGATGTTGTGAGAAAGATTAGGTACGATTATTTTCATAACATTGATAACATGGCCACCATTGATGATGATTGGATATCTATTTTTGGATGGATGTTAAGAAATGATAAAAAAGTCGTTTTTGAATCTTCCTTAAAACCAGTTGCTGAATCTGCTGGTGGTGGATTTGATGTTACAGATATTGTTGATAGCACTGGAAAGGTTATTGCAAAGGATGTTGTTCGTCAGACGGAAGGGGCTGAAACAGATGCTTCTCTTAATCCAACTGTTTCTCCTAATTATGATCGAACGGCTGAAGAAGCCCGATCTAAGGAAATTATTGATGGTGTTGCCAATCAAGGTCCAGTTAACAATGCTAGTGAGCTTAGTGTTTCTCCTACGATTGAAACATTACGTGCAGGAGGAGATGCTTTTTCGGCTAATTTACCTCAAGCTATGAGAGAAGAGTTGGCTGCAACTCTAGAAGAGGCTATAAGGAGCGGTAAGTTGGATCTCAATCTTAAGAAATTTGCTGATGCCTCTCGGCAAGCGTATGGTTTTTTATCAACGCCTAAGGTTGTTGCTTATCAAAACAGTGAATTAGCTCCTCAAAAACAAAAAGTTTTATCTATTGTTAGTGAGACGCTCGCTTGGAATTCACAATTAGGTTTTCTAGCCAATAATGGTGTGGGCGTTGTTTTAACAGGTTCCGTTGTTGATACCGAAGAAAGAGGTTTGCCTGCTGAAAAACAAAGATTTAATCCATTTAAACAGCGAGTTGATGTGGATAATCCTCTTGCTAGTGAATCGAGACAAAAACAGACAATAAGAATGTTAGATGGAGAGCTTTTGTCATCAAGAACTATCGATTTTGGTAAGAAAGTTGTTAGAGATCTTAAGAAAATCTCTATGATTGCAACTAAGAGTGCAGAGTTAGTTGTTAAGGATTACAATAAAAACGAAACCTATCAAGCCCTTTATTTAACTTCTGTTAAGGAAGAATGGTACACACCATTAAATATTCTTTTAAATGGTCATTTGAAAGAAGCCAAGCAAGCATTAAAAGTTGGAAAGGCTGTTGAGAGGTTGGGAGATGAAGCTAAGGCTCAATGGAGTTTATTTGCAGGGTATTTAGCAGTTAAGTATAATCTTGATTGGAATTCATTCGATCTTTTAAGAAGAAATCTTGATAATATTGCTAGAATTGAAAATGATTTAAAGAAATTTGATGGCCATTCTTTAAAGGTTATCGGATCTGATAATGAGGTTCAACCAATTATGCAAGATTCAAAAAGAATGTGGGATTTATGGATTGAGTCAGATTCTGCAATGATCTCTGATATTGATCCTCAAATCATCTCTGCTGCCACAGAAGCGGGTTTAAGTATAGGAGGGCTCTTGAGTGAATTCACAGAATCTCATCTTCATGGAGGGGGTAGTTTTCAAGATTATGTAAAAGCAAGGATTGCTGAAGCTCATGCTCAGGTAAGAAAGAATGAAGAGTCAGGGGAGGTTGATAAGGCTACTGTTTCTACTCCTAAGAAATACGGGGGTATCGACCTTAATTCTAAAAATATTCAGATGGATGTTTATGGAGATAAGATTGATATTAAATTTGATCCCGCAATGATAGCACAGTTTAAGAGTGGTGATTTTTCTGGTGTTCATCCAGTGATTATTAACATCACACCTATCTTAAGCATTTTTCCTTTGTTAGGTTTAAAGGAAGATGAAGAATTAGGGCGATTAGCTAAGGTTTAATTAGAATGTTTTTGATTAAAATAAGTTTATCCCTGTGCGAATAACGCGCAGGGCCTGCCTGCCGGTAGGCAGGATTTTTTATTTCTAATAATTAGCACTCAGACAATTTCACTGCTAAAAAAATTCTTGACAAAATTCTTACCTGAGTTATATTGGCACTCTAAATTTGATAGTGCTAAGATTTTAAAACTATCCTTTTATTAATTAACTAATGTTTAAAGAGGAGGAGTAATTATGGCGATTCAACCATTAGGCGACCGCATTGTGGTCAAGGTGCTCGAAGCACAAGAAGTAACCAAGGGTGGTATTGTACTGCCTGATACAGTCAAAGAAAAGCCTCAAGAAGGTAAGGTTGTAGCTGTAGGTAAAGGTAAGGTTTTAGATAGTGGAAATGTGCAAACACTAGAAGTGAAGGTTGGCGATCGTGTTTTATATGGTAAGTATTCTGGTACAGAAATTACTACCAAAGAAGGTGAAGAATTATTGATCATGAAGGAAGATGATATTCTCGCAATCGTAAAATAACTGGAACGGGCGATTACTAATCGCCCGTATAATAATTAAATAAGGAGATTGATATGGGAGCAAAACAATTATTATTTGATGATGAAGCTCGTCGTAAGATTTTAAGCGGTGTAGAGCAATTAGCCCGCGCAGTTAAGGTGACCTTAGGCCCTAAGGGTCGTAATGTTGTCTTAGATAAAAAATTTGGCAGCCCAACAGTGACCAAGGATGGTGTTTCTGTTGCCAAAGAAATTGAATTAGAAGATCCATTTGAAAATATGGGTGCTCAGATGGTTAAAGAAGTTGCTGAAAAAACTTCTGATATGGCTGGTGACGGTACAACCACCGCAACCGTGTTGGCTGAAGCTATCTACCGTGAAGGTTTAAAGAATGTCACGGCAGGTGCTAACCCAATGGCTTTAAAGCGCGGTATTGATCAAGCTGTAGAAAAGATTGTTGCTAAGATTGCTAAGATTGCCAAGAAGGTTGATCTTAAGAATTCTAAAGAAGTAGAACAGGTTGCCTCCATTGCTGCTAATAGCGATGCAGTAATTGGTAAGAAAATTGCCGAAGCTTTCGAAGCTGTCGGTAAGGATGGTGTTATAACCGTTGAAGAATCAAAGACTATTAATACCGAGCTTAAAATTGTTGAAGGTATGCAATTTGATCAAGGGTATCTTTCTCCATATTTTTCAACCGATATGGAAAAGATGGTTTGTGACCTAGAAGATCCTTTTATTCTTCTTTACGAGAAGAAAATATCTTCCATAAAGGATATTATTCCTCTATTAGAAAAAGTTGCTAAGAGTGGCCGTCCTTTATTGATTATTTGCGAAGAAGTCGAAGGCGAAGCGTTAGCAACATTAGTTGTTAACAAGATGCGTGGTACTTTGCATTGTTCTGCGGTTAAGGCTCCAGGTTATGGGGATCGCCGTAAGGAAATGCTTAAAGATATCGCTGTTTTAACAGGCGCTAAAGCGATTACCGAAGAGTTAGGTTTGAAATTAGAGAATGTTGATGTGGCTGACCTAGGTCGTGCCAAGAAGGTTAGAATTGATAAGGATAATACAACGATCGTCGAAGGTGCTGGTAAGGCTGCTGATATCAAAGGCCGTATCGCTCAAATCAAGAATCAAATTGATAGTACAGATTCTTCTTATGATAAAGAAAAGCTTCAAGAACGCTTAGCTAAACTTTCTGGCGGTGTTGCCATCATCAATGTTGGTGCTGCAACCGAAAGTGAAATGAAGGAAAAGAAAGCTCGCGTAGAAGATGCCTTGCATGCAACCCGTGCTGCTGTTGAAGAAGGTATTGTTCCAGGTGGTGGAGTGGCTTTGCTTCGTTGTATTAAAGAATTGGAAACAATTGATCTTAAAGGGGACGAAAAGACTGGTGCAGATATTGTTCGCCGTTCTTTAGAATCTCCTGTGCGTCAATTAGCCTTTAATGCTGGTTTAGAAGGTTCTGTCATTGTCGAGCATCTTAAGAATGAAAAAGATAATAATATCGGCTATGATTTTAACAAGGATGAATACGTGGATATGTATAAATCTGGTGTTATTGATCCTGCTAAAGTTACAAGAACTGCGTTACAGCATGCCGCTAGTATTGCTGGTTTGTTGTTAACTACAGAATGCTTGATTACCGATGTCCCAGAGAAGGATAAACCTGCTATGCCAGCAATGCCTGGTGGCGGAATGGGTATGGGCGGGTATTAAGAAGGTATAGGTAGTTATTATCGGGACCCCCGCTGTGTTTTGTGATAAACAAAATAGCGGGGGTTCGGTTTTTTATATTGACATTTAACACCTCTTTTTGGTATAATTGCGCTTCAAAATTTTTATAAGTTTTTTCTAAATACATTCATATCTTGTATCTCATTGAAAATACGGAGGTTAGGAAATGGCGGAGTGGATTGGTATTAATCGTAGAGCACGCAGATGCTACGGTTTTGATGAGGTTGCTTTAGTTCCTGGTAATGTCACTGTTAATCCTAATGAAGTAGATACTACGTTTACTCTTGGCAAACATAAATTTGCTGTTCCTATTATGGCAGCTTCCATGGATGGTGTAGTGGATGTAAATTTTGCTATTGCTATGGGGAAATTAGGTGGTATCGCCGTACTTAATCTCGATGGTATTCAAACCCGTTATGATAATCCTGATAAGATTTTAGATCAAATTTCTAGTGCCACTCAAGAAGAGGCAACTAAACTTGTTCAGAGTCTTTATGATGGTAAGAAATTTCCTGTTAAAGATAGTTTAATCACTAAACGCATTCAGCAAATTAAAAAAGCGAATGTGCCTGCAGTTATAAGTTGTATTCCTCAAAATGCGGAACGTTTTTATAAGGTAGCTCTTAAAGCTGGGGCAGATATTTTTATTGTTCAGTCGACGGTAGCAACTGTCCGCCATATTGCAACTGAATATAAAGTTTTAGATATAGAGAAATTTTGTAAGAATACCAAGATTCCTATTATTGTCGGTAATGTGGTTACCTATGATATGGCTTTAGAGATCATGGAAGCAGGGGCTTCGGCAGTCTTAGTTGGAATTGGTCCAGGGGCTGCTTGTACGTCTCGTGGTGTTTTAGGTCTTGGTGTTCCTCAAATTACAGCGACGGTTGATTGCGCTGCTGCTCGTGATTATTATTTTAAACGTCGTGGGAAGTATATTCCTATTATTACTGATGGTGGCATGCGTATTGGTGGAGAAATTTGTAAAGCGTTTGCAGCTGGTTCTGATGCTGTGTTAGTTGGTTCTGCTTTTGCTAAGGCTGTGGAAGCGCCAGGACGTGGTTTTCACTGGGGAATGGCAACATCACATGCTAATTTACCTCGTGGAACAAGAATTAAAGTTGGTGTTAGCGGTACTTTGAAAGAAATTTTATTAGGGCCAGCTAAGGTGGATGACGGATCACAAAATCTAGTTGGAGCTTTAAAGACGTCTATGGGTTCTTTGGGTGCCCGTGATATTAGTGAGATGCACGATGTGGAAATGATTTTAGCTCCTTCGATTCAAACGGAAGGGAAAGTCTTTCAAATTGGACAACGAGTTGGAATGGGAAAATAATAGGAGATATTCATGGCTAAAAAAGCCGTTAAAAAGAGTGTTCAGAAGAAAATTATAAAGAAATCTAATAATTACGCTATTAAAAAACCTGTGAAAAGAAAGGCTGTTCATGGTCTGATGAAGCCTATTAAGCTTCGCTCTTCTTCTAAAATTATTCCGATGGAGGTAAGAAAGCAAAAAAGCCGGGATATTATTCTTATTTTAGATTTTGGTGCTCAATATACTCAGCTTATTGCTCGTCGTATTCGTGAAAGTAAGGTTTTTAGTCAAATTGCTCCTTATAATATCTCTATTGAAGAAATTAAAGCTATTGGACCTAGAGGAATTATTCTCTCTGGTGGTCCACAGAGTGTTTATGAACCCAAGGCTCCTCTACCTAATGCAGAAATTTTCAAATTAGGAATTCCTATTTTAGGTATTTGCTATGGGATGCAGGCTATTACCTATATGTTAGGCGGGAAGGTGGCTAAAGCAAAGAACCGTGAATATGGGAAAGCAGAGCTTTTTATAGATGGGAATAAAGATCTTTTTACTAATCTTTCAACAAATTTAACTTGTTGGATGAGTCATGGTGATGAAATTGCCACGCCTCCTCCAGGATTTGTTCGTATTGCACATACGCTCAATGCAGCTAATGCGGCTATTGCTAATCGTGCGCGTAAAATTTGGGGTGTACAGTTTCATCCTGAGGTTGCACATACTCAACGTGGTTTGCAAATCTTACAGAATTTTTGCTATACCATTTGCGGATGTTTGCCGCGTTGGACTATGGATCGTTTTATCGATGCCTCTGTTAAGCAAATTAAAGAATTAGTTGGTGGTAGGAAAGTAGTTTTGGGTTTAAGCGGTGGGGTAGATTCTTCGGTTGTTGCTTTGCTGCTTCAAAAAGCCATTGGTAATAAGCTGTATTGTATCTTTGTCGACAATGGATTGTTACGTCATAATGAAGCTTCCTCTGTTTCACGCACCTTTAAGGGAAATTTCAAGATGAATTTATCTGTGATCGATGCTCAAAAACGTTTCTTGGATCGCTTAAAAGGAATTGAAGACCCAGAAGAAAAACGTAAAATTATCGGTGATGAATTTGTCCGTGTTTTTCAAGATGCTGCTAAACGTATTAAGAATGTTGATTTTTTAGCGCAGGGAACTCTGTATCCAGATGTCATTGAATCTATTTCTGTTCATGGTGGACCTGCAGCCGTGATTAAGAGTCATCATAATGTCGGTGGTCTTCCTAAAGATATGAAATTTAAATTGGTAGAACCTTTGCGTGAGCTTTTTAAGGATGAGGTTCGTTTAATCGGTAAGCATTTATTAATGCCTGAATCGATCCTTAAACGTCAGCCTTTTCCAGGTCCTGGTTTAGCGATTCGTGTTATTGGTGAAGTTACAAAAGAACGTTTAGAGATTGTCCGTGAAGCCGATGAAAGAGTCTTAGATGAAGTTAAAAAGGCTGGTCTTTATCATGATTTATGGCAATCGTTTGCCGTTTTACTTCCTATTAAGACTGTTGGTGTAATGGGTGACAGTCGTACCTATGAAAATGTTATTGCTATCCGTTGTGTGAATAGTGTTGATGGTATGACAGCGGATTGGGCTCAATTACCCCATGAGCTTTTAGGAAAAATTTCTAATCGTATCATTAACGAGGTTAAGGGTGTTAACCGTGTGGTATACGATATTTCTTCAAAGCCGCCAGCTACAATCGAGTGGGAATAGTTTCGGTATAGATAAGAATTAATAGTGCTTTGGGGTAATCTCTAAAAGAGATTGCCCCTTTTGTTTTTAATGGTTGAAATTTTTACGAAAATTTATCGGCTTGAGGTATAATACCCGCCATGTCATCATCTGATTTTGTTCATCTGCATGTTCATACACAATATAGCCTTTTAGACGGGGCTTGTCATGTTGAAGATTTAGTCCATAAAGCTGCCGATTCCGGCATGAAAGCTTTAGGGATGACTGATCACGGCAACATGTTTGGCGCTATTCATTTTTATCAAGCTGCTAAAAAAGTAGGTATTAAACCTATCATTGGTTGCGAAGCCTACATTGCCCCAGGCGGTCGATTTGAGAAGAATTCCGATCAAAAAAGTATCGCCCATCTTTTACTTTTAGCTAAAGATTATGAAGGTTATTCCAATCTCATTAAACTAGTTTCTGCCGGCTATTTGGAAGGATTTCATTATAAGCCGTGCATGGATAAAGAGTTATTATCTCGTCATGCCAAGGGGCTTATTTGTACTTCTGCTTGTTTAAAAGGAGAGGTGTCTAATTTTCTTCTTAAAGGAAATTATAACGCTGCATTGAAATGTGCGGATGATTTAGCTCAAATATTTGGTAGAGATAATTTCTATATTGAATTGATGGACCATGGTCTTAAGGAACAGAAGAAGGTTAATGAAGGATTGGTTAAGATTGCCCAAGAATTAAATCTTAAGATGGTAGCAACGAATGATGTTCATTATTTGAATCATGATCATGCTCACGCCCACGAGATTCTTTTGTGTATTCAAACTCAAACAACGTTAAATGATCCTAATCATATGTGCTTTGGAGGGGATCAATTTTATTTTAAAACTCCCTCAGAAATGGCTGATGCATTTGCTTGGGCACCTGATGCTTTAAGCAATACTTTAGAGATTTCTGAGAAGGTAGATTTAAAATTAGATTTTGATCATTATCATTTGCCTCGTTATGAGACGCCCGAAGGAATCGATGAGAAGCTTTACATGCGTCAATTATGTGAGGAAGGTTTTAGGCGTCGTTATGATGGGAAGATTACTGATGATTTACGTAAGCGTTTAGAACATGAGTTAGCGACTATAGAGAATATGGGGTTTATTAGTTATTTTTTAATTGTTTGGGATTTTATTTGGTATGCCAAAAAACGTGGTATTCCTGTTGGACCAGGCAGAGGTTCAGCTGCTGGAAGCTTGGTCAGTTATCTTTTAGGGATTACTGATTTAGATCCTATTAAATATGGTTTACTTTTTGAGCGTTTTCTAAATCCTGGACGTAAAAGCATGCCAGATATTGATATTGATTTCTGTTATGAACGCAGAGGAGAAGTAATCGATTATGTTACCAAGAAATATGGACGTGATAAGGTAGCACAAATTATTACTTTCGGAAGTATGCAGGCTAAAGCTGCTGTTCGTGATGTGGGTCGAGCAATGGCTGTGCCTTACGCAGATGTTGATCGTATTGCTAAAATGATCCCCAACGAAATTGGTATCAGCATTGAAGATTCTATTCAAGTTGAGCCTCAATTAAGAGAATTGATGGAATTAGATAAAACAGCTCGTAATTTGATTAATACAGCTAAGGTTTTAGAAGGTTTAAATCGTCATGCTTCCATTCATGCAGCTGGAGTTGTGATTTCCGATAAACCTTTAACTGAGCATGTACCTTTGTTTAAGAGTTCTGATGGACAGGTGACAACTGCTTATGATATGGATGGGATTTCTAAGATTGGTCTTTTGAAAATGGATTTTTTAGGCTTAAGAACATTGACGGTTATTGATGATGCTTTGAAGCTAATTAAGCAATATAAGGGAATCTCTATAGATATTGATAGTTTGCCGTTGGATAACTCCAAGGCTTATGTCATGTTAGCACAAGCTAATGCCTCGGGAGTGTTTCAGTTAGAAAGTGGCGGAATGAGAGATCTTCTTAAGAAAATGAAACCTTCAGAATTTGAAGATTTGATTGCGATTTTAGCTCTTTATCGTCCAGGACCAATGGGTAGTGGGATGTTAGAAGATTTCACTAAGCGTAAAAGGGGGGAAAATAGGGTTGTCTATCCGCATCCGAAATTGGAAGAAGCTTTAAGAACTACTTACGGTATTATTGTTTATCAAGAACAGGTTATGCATATCTCTTCTATTCTGGCTGGTTTTAATATGACTCAGGCTGATGATTTGCGTAAGGCTATGGGAAAGAAGATTGCTGCAGAAATGCAGAAGATGCGTCAGTTTTTTATTGATGGTTGTGCTAAAGAAAGTGGTATTAGTAATGAGGAAGCCAATCGATTGTTTGATTTGATTGATTATTTTGCTGGGTATGGTTTTAACCGTAGTCATTCGGCTGCTTATGCTTTGATTACCTATCGTACAGCTTATTTGAAAGCTAATTATCCAGTAGAATTTATGACGGCTCTTTTGACTTCAGAAAGAGATAATACAGATAAGATTGTTGAATATGTTAAAGAAGCAGAGGCGATGGGTATTAAAGTTCTGCCTCCTGATATAAATGCTTCTCGAGCGCAATTTTCAGTTATAGATGATCAGACCATTCGATACGGATTGTTGGCTGTTAAGAATATTGGAAGTAGCGCTATCGAATCTTTAGTTGAGCAAAGAGAAAAAGAAGGATTGTTTAAATCTGTTTTTGATTTTTGTCATCGTGTTGATTTACGTTTAAATAATCATAAGGTTTTAGAGAGTTTAATTAAATCAGGATCTATGGATAGTTTTAGGGTTCATCGTGCACAATTGATGGCTGTTTTAGATAGAGCTTTAGAAGCAGGAGTTAAAGCTCAAAGAGAAGTTGTAACGGGACAGTTTTCATTCTTTAGCAGGGAGAAAGAGGATAGTGGATTTACGGCTAATGAGCATTTACCTGATATACCTGAGTGGCCTCAGGCGCAGATCTTAGCTAATGAGAAATCGTTGTTAGGATTTTATTTAAGTGGGCATCCTTTGGAGCGTTATCGAGCAGAAATTGATGAATTTTCTGATTTTACAACGGCTTCATTAAAGAATGCTAGGGATGGACAAGAAGTACGTATGATCGGTTTAATTCAGGCTGTAAAATTGACAACTACGAAAAAGACTAATGAGCGTATGGCGATTATTGGTTTAGAAGATATGGATGGGGCTATGGAGTTAGTGGTTTTTCCATCTAGCTATCAAAATATGTCTAGTTATTTAAAAGAAGGCATGGTTGTTGTTGTTAAGGGTAAGGTTAATTTTAGAGATGGTTTACCTAAAATGGTTGCACAAGAAATGGCAGGCATTGAAGAGGTTTACGGGCTTATTAAAACCATTCATGTGAATGTGTCCAAAGCAGGGAAGGTTGTTTTTGAAAAACTTAAAGAACGACTAAAACGTTTTCCAGGTAAGGTTCCTGTTTATTTAGAATTAGACACTAAAAACTATAAAAGTGTGCAGATTTTAGTGGGTGAAGACTTATTTGTGACGCCCTCCGAAGTTCTGATGGAAGAGATTAAAGCCTTAGTCGGTGGCGAGCATTTTCGTGTTGCTATTTAAATAAAATTCTATTGCAAAAAAAGAACTATTTGGATATACTAGCGCTTCATTAAAATCAAGACTTTTCCTCTAGGGTATGAGGTTTGGATAAGGATCAGTCTTTAACTATTAAACGTTTTGTCCCAACCTGACTGTTCGTGTCAACAACCGACGAAACCAACGAGAATTCCCTAGGTAAGGGAGACTCAAAGAAAAAGGAGAAGTAAAGGTATGGCAACAGAATTAATTAAGAAGTTGTTAGAAGCGGGTGTTCATTTTGGCCATCAAAGTCGTCGTTGGAATCCAAAAATGAAGAAGTATATTTTTGGTGAACGTGGGGGTATTTATATTATTGATTTGGAAAAAACAGCTGATAAATTAATTGCAGCCTGTGATTATATGCGTGAGGTGGCTGCTAAAGGAGGAGTTATTCTTTTTGTAGGCACTAAAAAACAAGCGTCCGATGTTGTTCAAGAAGAAGCAATTCGTTGCGGAATGCCGTATGTTAAGTATCGTTGGATGGGCGGTCTTTTGACCAATTTAGAAACAGTTAAAAAATCCATTCGTAAATTAAACGATATTGAAAAAATGGAAACTAGCGGCATTACAAGTCGTTTGACCAAGAAAGAGAAATCCCTCTTAATGAAAGAGAAAGATCGTCTTTTACGTGATTTAGGTGGTATTCGTAATATGCCTGTTGTTCCTCAAGCAGTGTTTATGGTAGATACCAAAAAAGAAGAAATCGGTGTTGCTGAAGCTAATCGTTTACATATTCCAGTTGTTGGGCTTATTGATACCAATTCTGATCCTGATTTAATTCAATATCCTATTCCAGGGAATGATGATGCTGTTAAATCGATTAAATTTATTGCTACGATGATTACGGATAAGATTATCGAAGGTCGTAATGAATTTTTAGCTGGTAAAAAAGCTCAAACTGCAGCTGTTGAAGTAGTGGCTGTTTAAAATATAAGATTAAAGGAGATGTTGAATGATGAGTACGGTTGATAATATTAGACAATTAAGAGAGGAAACATCTTGTGGCGTTATCGATTGCAAAAAAGCATTAGAAGAGTCTAAAGGAGATTTTCAAAAAGCAAAAGAACTTTTAAGAAAACGTGGACTTGAAATGGCTGCAAAGAAAGCAGATCGCGTTGCTAAAGAGGGCCGTATAGAGGCGTATGTTCACAATGGCAATAAAATGGGTGTTGTGGTTGAAGTTAATTGTGAAACTGATTTTGTTGCCCGTAGTGAAGATTTTATTATTTTTGCCCGTGATGTCGCTATGCATATTGCTGCCGTAGCTCCTAAGTACATCAAAAAAGAAGATATTCCTGCTGATGTTTTAATTAAAGAATTAGATAAAGAAGCATTTGCTAAAGCTAATTGTCTTCTACTTCAGGGCTTTGTTAAAGATCCTAGTAAAACTATTGGTGATTATTTAAATGATTTAGTTGCCAAAATTGGTGAAAATATTCAAATTAGCCGTTTTTCAAGATTTAAAATTGGAGAATAATGAATAAAAAACCTATTTATAAGAGAGTGCTTTTAAAGATAAGCGGGGAAGCTCTTCTAGGTCGTTTAGCTCATGGAATTGATGCAGAAATGTGTGCATCTTTAGCAGAAGAAATCAAAGAAATTCATGATGCTGGTGTTCAGATGGCCTTAGTTGTTGGCGGTGGGAATATTTTTCGTGGGCAAGTCGAAGGTAAACGTTTTGGTTTAGATCGTGCGGTTGCTGATTATATGGGCATGTTAGCAACGGTGATGAATGGGTTAGCTTTACAAAATGCTCTTGAACAAGTGGGTATACCAACAAGAGTTATGACAGCCATTCAGGTTCAAGCGGTTGCAGAACCTTATATTTTAAGACGTGCTGTTCGCCATTTGGAAAAAGGTCGAGTCATTATCTTTGTAGCAGGAACAGGTAACCCTTATTTCACTACAGACACTGCTGCATCACTACGTGCCACTGAGATTAATTGTGACGTTATCATGAAAGCTACCAAGGTTGATGGTGTTTATTCCGCTGATCCTGTTAAAGATAAAAATGCAAAGAAATATAAAGAAGTTAAATTTATTGATGTGTTGAAAAATAATTTAAAAGTTATGGATGCAACTGCTATTAGTATGTGTATGGAAAATAATTTACCGATTATTGTTTTTAGTTTATTACAAAAAGGTAATATTAAAAAAGCTATTTATGGCGAGAAGATAGGAACTCTTGTTCATTAATTTCTTTAAAGAAAAAAGGGGGCAGATATGACCGCCAAAGAAGTTCTTAAAGATACTGAAGGTAAGATGAAGAAGTGTATGGAAACTGTTTTACGTGAATTTGGTGAAGTTCGTACAGGTCGCGCTCAGCCATCATTAATTGAAGATATGCATATTGATTATTATGGCACATCAACTCCTATTAAGCAGTTAGCTGCTGTTTCTTCTCCAGATCCTCGATTAATTGTAATTCAGCCATGGGATGCTACGGCGATTCTTGAGATCGAAAAAACTATTATGAATTCAAAATTAGGTATTACCCCGAGTAATGATGGAAAGACGATGCGTTTGAGTTTTCCTCCGTTGTCTGCTGAACGCAGAGAAGAGTTTATTAAGGTTGTTAAAGACATGGCTGAGCGTGGTAGGGTTACTTTACGAACAATCCGTCGTGATGGGAATGAGAGAGTAAAGAAGATTCAAAGCGAAGGACATATGAGTGAAGATGATAAGTTTAAGTCTGAAGAAGAAGTGCAAAAGATGACGGATCGTTTTATTAAAGAAATTGATACTCTTGTTGAGAAAAAGAGTAAGGATCTTAGAGAAGTTTAGATTTTGTGACCGACTAGCTCATCAGGTAGAGCACTACACTTTTAATGTAGTTGTGCCGCGTTCGAGTCGCGGGTCGGTCACCATTTTAAAATAGAGGGTGTAAGCCCAAAGAATTAGGGGCGGATGGCGGAATTGGTAGACGCGCATGCCTTAGGAGCATGTGGGGAGACTCGTGGAGGTTCAAGTCCTCTTCCGCCCATTAATAAAAGCCGTTTCTTCGATTTTATGCGGCGGTAATTCAGTTGGTAGAATGCCACCTTGCCAAGGTGGATGCCAAGGGTTCGAATCCCTTCCGCCGCTTTATAAGTTTTAATATGTGTTCTTTATTTTTTGGGGGAGCTATGAAAATCACAGAATTCTTGAGTAAAGAAGCGGTGACGAATGATTTGAAGGCAACAAGTAAAATAGAAGTTATTCAAGAATTAGTTGATATTTTAATAGACTCAAAGGTTATTGAGAAGAAGTATAGAATCAAAATTGTTGATATTCTTTTAGCTCGTGAAGCTTTAGGTTCTACTGCTATTGGTCAAGGGATCGCAATACCTCACGGCAAGTCGGATTGTACAGATCAGTTGGTCGCAGCAATAGGAATTAGTAAAAAAGGAATAAATTTTGATTCTCTCGACGGAGATCCTGCGCATATTTTCTTTTTGTTGGTTGCTCCTGCTGATTCAGCTGGTCCTCATCTTAAAGCCCTTGCTAGAGTTTCCCGTCTATTAAAAGATAAATTCTTCCGTGACAGTCTTAAGAATACTAAGACTCCAAAAGAAATGCTTGAGTTGATTTCGCGTGAAGATATGCGCGTTGATTAAAACCTTACTTTTAAAAAAGATCGTTTAGGATTATGTCTAATAATCTTTCTAAATGGCTCTATCCGGGCATCAAAGTTAAGCGTTGGGTACTGACATCGTTGTTTGGTGTTTTTGTAGTCAGTATTGGCGCTATCTTCATTGTTTCTTCATACCCATTTGTTCGTACTTTTGCTACCGTAATTATTTTTTGTGGAATTGTATTTATCATTTTGGGTATGGGCAAGATGATTATTTCTCTTTTAACTTTATTTCTACCTGAAAGAGAAAGAGATATTGTTAATATTTTATATCAGCGTCGTTATTTGGAACGTGGTCCTAAAATTGTAGCTATAGGAGGGGGACATGGATTGTCTCATTTATTACTTGGTCTTAAAGAATACACAGCCAATCTAACAGCCATTGTAACGGTAGCTGATAGTGGAGGATCCTCTGGTCGCTTACGAGAAGAATTTAATATTGTTGCTCCTGGAGATATTCGTAATTGTTTAGTAGCTTTAGCAGACGCGCCGGCATTAATGGGGGAGTTATTTCAATATCGATTTGCTGAAAACTCTCAGTTACAAGGACATAATTTTGGTAATTTATTTTTAACGGCGATGGTTCAAATTTGTAAAGGTGATTTCAAAAAAGCAGTTGAAGAAAGTAGTAAAGTTTTGGCAATTCGCGGTAAGGTAATTCCATCGACTACACATAATATTCATTTGATTGCAGAATACATTGACGGAACTCGTACTGAAGGTGAAGCTAAAATTCCTGATAAGAATATGCCGATTAAACGGTTGTCTTTGACTGATGAAAATGCCGAGGCAACTCCTGAAGCGTTAGCAGCTATAGGTGAAGCAGATATTATTGTTTTGGGTCCAGGAAGTCTTTACACAAGTATTATTCCTAATTTGATTATAAAGGAAATGTCTGAAGCTATAGCTCGTTCTAGTGCGTATAAGATTTATGTTTGCAATGTCATGACTCAGCCAGGGGAGACAGATGGATTTTCTGCTTGTGATCATATTCGTATATTAACAGAACATGCTACTCCTCAGGTTGTCAATGCTTGTATTATTAATGATGCTACGATTCCTGAATCGGCCTTGCAGCGTTATCAATCTCAGAGATCTTATCCTGTGGCACCTGATGTTGAGAAAATAAAAGCGATGGGTTATAAAGTAGTAGCAACAGATCTTTTAGGTATTAATGATTACGTTCGTCATGATTCCAAGAAATTAACTCAAACACTTATTAAACTTATTGAATCTAAGAGAGTGATTAAACGTTAAAATATGAGCCGCTTAGAGAGAAATGTTGTTGTTGCTAATAAAAAAGGTCTTCATGCTAGACCTGCAGCTATTTTTGTACAGCTTGTAGATAAATTGGGCGTAACTGTCACTATAGAGAAGGATCATGAGAAAGTTAATGGAAAGTCTATTATGGGACTTCTAACTTTAGGAGTTCAATGTGGAACGTCTTTGAAATTAATTGTCGAAGGTGAAGGTTCTCAGAAGGCTATGCAAGAACTAGAGTTTTTCTTTAGTAAGCAAGAAGAAGAGTATATTTTATGAATGAAATTATCTTAAAAGGTGTCCCAGCAGCTAGTGGTATTTCTTATGGGC
>JAYTXU010000014.1:0-24835 GCA_043742785.1 Candidatus Omnitrophota bacterium | reverse complement strand
GCCATAATAATCCTCATGCCAATTCATAGAAGCATCCACCCTGATTTGCTCGATCGGATCAGCTCCTAATTTAACAAAAGCATCCTTAGCTTTAATCGTACTATTATTACGATAACCGTCTGTCTGATATCTGCTGACATTGACTAAACCATCAATCTTTCCCTGACGGCTACTAACCTGCACCGACTCCTTTTGTGTATTAAAAGAACCAAATTCAGCCGATACCACCCCATGCGTCCCTTGAGTAGGCTTCTTGGTAATAATATTAATGACCCCCGCTGAAGCATTGTCTCCATAGAGAACGCTACCGGACCCACGAATAATTTCAATACGCTGTACTGTTTCCACAGGTATTTGCAGCCAATCCGGCCCTGAAATATCTACCGGATTAACCTTACGCCCATCAATCATAACCAATACATTACGATTGGCAAATTCACCTAAGCCCCGTATATCCACGGTTTGTGTCTTTGGTGTACTATTGTCTGTGACATAAATACCGCTCACATGCTTAAGCACATCCGCTATAGTCTTTGTACCCGACTGATTAATCATATCCTGACCGATCACACTGATCCCTGAATTTGATTCCTTATCACTCGTCGCGTAACGGCTGGACGTAACAACAATTTTATCTAAATCAAACTCTTCCTCGGCTTGAACGGCTTGTACAAGAAACAATAAAAGCGAAATAATTAAACTCAAAGTCTTCATAACTAATCTCCCTATAAATAAAAAACCCTCAATCGTAATTAAACGATTGAGGGTGTCCCGTAACACTTCTCAAGATATGCGCATCATGCACTGTTCTCTCGCAGTCATTTTGCTTTAAATACTCATCCAGGTACTCGGACTTATTGGTTTACACCAAATTACCGTAGCGGGACTGTTCTCGATTTAAACGAGATTCCCCTGAAGAATATGCTTTTTTAAAATCCATTCATAACTAGCAAACAAAACCAAACTGTACGCCAATGTACTGACCAAGGTACTTCGATAAAAAGGAATAGCTGCAATATAGCATTCTTGTAAACCAGCTAAAGTGTGCGGATACAAACTAAGATACGCGCCAAAATTACTAACCAAAAAGAAAATCACAGAAGAAATTAAACTGGCTGATGCCACATTGACCCAATTCTTATGCCCCTTAAGTAGAATTCCAATAAGGCTAATTATTAAAATACTCCCCCAGGTATAGACCATACTGTCATGAAAACCAATAAAAATATCACTAATACCCATCAAAACCAGCGGCACCCAAATTCCCTGGCGACCTTTTAAATACATCCCACCAAATAAAGCCAGACTTAACACCGGCGTAAAATTAGGTGTATGGATGACTGTTCTGGAGAGAATGCCAAAACTTATAATTAATAGGATAAACATAAAATGTATTCTAAAGAAACCTTGTGTGTAGTCAACAAGTTTTTTATTCCTGTACGTAATCTTCTTTTCCTGCCAACGCCCATTCCGCTTTTTTTAACTCCTTACCCAAATAAGCAACGTGGTCTTTTCTAGTAAACCATTCCAACTTATGCTTCTTTTCATAGATAAAAATGGTGTAATAAAGATCCTGTGCTTTCTTGCCTTGAAAAGCTTTAATAATAACATGTTTCTTGTCACAAACAGCCAGCTCTATTAAAGAATTATTAGGGTTTATGCGAATAAGAACATAGAAACCCGAAGGATCCATGCTAAAATTCTTAATAGGATCATAAACTAAATAATCAATAAGCTCAAAATCACTGGCCATCGATTGCTTATACCATACATATTTCTTTTCCATTTCTAATATCCCAATTAAAAGATGCTTACCAAATAAAACAAATACTACCTAAATTCTTTGTCATCACAACCTTAATAATCCCCAAACTCACCACCGATAAAAATACCATAAAACTAGTAATCAGCACACGATAAATACGTTCGTTATAGGTTTTGATAAAATCCATTGCTTTAATTGTCATCAGAAAGGTGATTGGGCAATAAAAAAGCGATGTGCGCGGAACGATAAAAGGATATTTCTTCATCGCACCTAGAAATGCCAGCTCAAGAAAAAGAAGAAACGCCAAGATCTCAACAGAAGAAATCTGACGATAATTCTTCTTAAACTGACGAAAAAATACCCATGGGATATAAAGAATCCCTAAGAACATAAAGAAAATACCTATTTTCTTAAAGAACTTCGGTTTTTCTGTAAACCATCTGGAAAATAAATTCATAATTCCTTCACCTAAAGTCTTAAAGAACTCCGGAATAGACTGAAACGACAAGATATAATCTGAAAATCCTTGAGTGTCTGCCGTTGCCTTTGCTGTTCTTAAATCAATACAATAAATCGTTACTAAAACAAAAATAAGAACCATCACGTAAAGCCCCATTTGTCCTAACTGTTCTCGTGATTTATTTGGCACCATAAAAAGATTATATAAAGGAAAGAGCATAAATAAAAAAGCAGGATAGGATAAAAAACCTAATAAGGGTAAGGCCATCAACAACATCGTGTATTTTCGATGTATTAATTCTTTCACTAAATTCTCTTGACGATAAAGAAACCATGTAAAAATACCTGAAACAAGAACATCCATCGAATATTGCTTAAGTTCTGCAGAATAATAAATCAAAGGAATAGAAGAAGCCCAGCAAAATAAAAACACAAGATATTGTGTATTATCTTTTAAAGCCAGTCGGCCCACACGAAGCCAAATACTAAACGCTAGCAACATGCTCACAAAAGACAATAATCTCACGCTCCACACACTCAAATCAAAAATTTGGGCTATTTTTTGAATAAAAAAAAGATAAACCCGTGGAAAGACTTGCCCGCCCTGCAATTGATGGGTAAAGAAATCTGTAGTGCCGTTAAATTTAACACTTCTAAGAACTTCCAGTTCATCCAACCACAACGGACGGCCACGAAGAAAATGAACCGTACATAATAATATGAATAAAAAACAAATTCCCCCTAAATATAGGGGGAATTTATCAATTTTACTCACAACTTTTGGCTTATCCATTATTTTGAGATGTAGCGAACTAAATCAACAACACGGTTCGAATAACCCCATTCGTTGTCATACCAAGAAACGATCTTAAAGAACCTCTTCTCACCTTTAAGATTATTCTGAGTTGTAGCTAATGAATCATAAATAGAAGAACGGCTGTCATGAATGAAATCAGTCGATACTAATTCTTCATTAGCATACCCCAAATAGCCCTTTAAGTATGTTTCAGAAGCCTTCTTTAATAACGCATCAATTTCTTCGATGGAAGTATCTTTCACCGATCGGAAGGTCAAATCCACGACCGACACATCAGCTGTTGGAACGCGAAACGCCATCCCGGTTAATTTACCCTTGGTGACTGGTAATACTTCTCCGACCGCTTTAGCTGCACCCGTTGTGGAAGGAATAATGTTAATCGCTGCTGCGCGTCCGCCACGCCAATCTTTCTTGGAAGGACCATCAACAGTTTTTTGAGTCGCTGTATAAGCATGGATGGTTGTCATCAAACCAGTTTCAATACCAATACCTTCTTTAAGCAAGACATGAACCAATGGAGCTAAACAATTCGTAGTACAAGAAGCATTGGAAATTATATTGTGTTTAACCGTATCGTATTCATGTTCGTTCACACCCATTACGATCGTTTTCACATCACCCTTAGCAGGAGCAGAAATAATAACCTTCTTTGCACCAGCTTGGATATGTCCAGCAGCCTTTTCGCTTTCAGTAAATAAACCAGTGGATTCGATAACCAGTTCAACGCCTAGAGCTTTCCAAGGAAGTTCTGCAGGATTACGGGTTGCAGCCACACATTTAATTTTGTGACCATTCACGATAATAATATCTGCTTCTTCTTTAGAATCTTCACTTTTAGCAGTTGAAACCTTATGCTTGAAATGACCATGAACAGAGTCATATCTAATTTGATAAGCGAAATAATCAGCATCTGTGGAAACGTCAACGACGGCAACGACATCGATTTCTTTTCCAAGTAAACCCTGATCGCAGATTGCTTGAAACACCATACGGCCAATACGACCAAAACCGTTAATACCCACCTTAATAGCCATCGAACTCCTCCATCTGTTAATTGTTAATCGCCCAATAAAAACCCTACAATGATATCCACCCTGACTATTTTGTCAATAATTTTAAGCATCTCGCAAAAAGCGCGCAGCTTCGTGAGGAAAGGTCGGAACAATCTGCAATCCTGTACCCCATTCAAAACCAATACTACGGGTCAATTTAGGGATAATCTCAATATGCCAATGATAGCAATTAGGCCGTCCGTAATTAATCGGTGACGTGTGAAGATAAAAATTATACGAAGGATTTCCTAAGCATCTCTTGATACGATTCAAAGTATCCGAAAGCTGATGAGCCAAATCGTCAATTCCCCTCTCATCTAAATCAACAAAATGAGCCTGATGCTCTTTGGGTATTACCCAAGTTTCAAAGGCATAGCGCGGGACAAACGGACAAAAGCTGACAAAGGTATTATTCTCTGAAATTAGACGATCTCTATCTTGATATTCCTGCTGCAACATTGCACAGAACACGCAACCACCATGAGCCAAATGATACTGCTCTGCCCCTTGAATTTCTTCCAAAACAGATTTAGGAACCATTGGAAGAGCAATGATCTGCGAATGGCTGTGCTCAATGGTTGCTCCAGCCGAAGCTCCGAAATTCTTAAAAATCACCACATATTTTAAAGAAGAGTCAGATGATAAAGATTTATATCGACGCTGATATTGATTAAGAACAAGTACCATTTGAGAATGAGATAAATCCGCCATTTGCTTGTTATGATCAGGGTTTTCAATCACAACCTCATGCGCGCCATAACCACTCATTACATCAAACATCCCTACCCCTTCTTTTTCCATGCGTTCTTCATGAAGAAGAGCAGGAAATTTATTGGGGACAGTACGCACCTTCCAATCAGAAACACCCATTGAACCTTCAGGACGAATGGCATCTACTTCCCCAGGTGTGCGATTTTCACGGCCAGGACAAAATGGACAAGTTGGCCCTTGACGCATAACTTGATTATCTTTAATAAAATCTTTAGGCTCTTTTGGATGATCATTATCAATAACCACCCAACGACCAACAATAGGATCACGACGTAATTGTGCCATTAAATTTTAATATCCCTTAAAAATTCTGCCGTTTTCTCAGGCGGTATAGAATTAATATAAAATCCTGTTCCGCGCTCAAAACCTGCCACACGGGTCAAACGCGGAATCAATTCAATATGCCAATGATAATCTTCTTCAATAGTCGGATATTTTTTATATCCTCCGCCATCTTCAAAAGGAGCTGACTGAATCATATAATTGTAAGCAGGATCATTAATACCCACCTTAAAACGTAATAAAAGCTCCTTCATTATTTGAGCTAATTGATTTTCATGACCAGAAATCCCTTGAGCAAAATCGCAACAATGACGCTTAGGAATAATCCAAACTTCAAAAGGAAAACGAGAAGCAAAAGGAGTAATCGCCAAGAATTCTCTGTTTTCTAAAATCACCCGTATGGAATCCTTGCGTTCCTGACGAATTAAATCACAAAATAAACATCTCTCATGAAAATCAAAATAGCGTTTAGCGCCGGCAATCTTATCTTTCACACGAATAGGATTAACCGGAACTGCCATAATCTGAGAACGGGCATGCCCAATAGGACGACTACCAGCAGCAACACCATAATTTTTATAAGCTAAAACATAGCGAATAGAATGATCTTTACGATGTACTAGCATACGCTTAGCATAAGTTTCGAAGACCTTCTGCACATCTTCAAGCGGCAAATCTGCCATATTAGCAATGTGATCAGGAGTCTCTAAAACAACTTCATGACTCCCCCAACTGGAAGATGTTTCATAAAGCCCGTGTTTCTGACGATTAAAAGCCTGAGCATCAGAGAAGAATGGCGTCCCGCTTTTAAAAACCCGAACACGATCATTAGTTAAAAGTATTTCTTCATTAATGGGTTTACAAAATGAACAGTTAGTGGCATCGGTGGCGTGATTGACTGAATCAACAAACGCTGCCGAGCGACGTGCGCGTTCAGTCGCTACAATAACCCATCTGGAAACTATTAAATCTTTTCGTATTTGTGGCACTTCATTTCCTTTTTTAATCTGACTCGTGGTGAGCCTGTCGAACCATAGGGGAGATTATAACACTGCTTTTTATTTGACAAAATCTTTTAAGAAAATTATATTATCTCTTCTCCTATTGTTAATCGATAACCTTGAACAAAATCATAAGCTCCCATAGGTTTGCCAGCATCTGGATGCACACGTTTAATTAATAAAGCATCGCTGCCGCAGGCTACAACAAAACCTTCCTTACTAATATTAATAACAGTTCCCGACTGTACGGGCCGAGCATCCTGCCTACCGGCAGGCAGGGCTCCAGCCCCTACCACGGCAGCTTCTAAGATCTTAAGAGCCTTCCCCTTATATTGGGTAAAGGTTCCAGGCCAGGGCTTAAGACCGCGAATAAGACGCTCGATTTCAGAAGCTTTTTTCTGCCATTGAATATGCCCCATCTCCTTTGTTAATTTAGACGCATACGATACCTTGGCTTTATCCTGAGGGGTACAGGTGAATTTTTCTGCGGCAATGGAATCCAGTGTTTTAACTAAAAGCTTAGCTCCCACCTTAGCCATCTCCAAACGCAATTGATCAGAACTCGCAGTCTCTGTTATAAGCATTGTCTCTTGAGCAATTACATCTCCAGCATCTAATTCAAAAACCATTTTCTGAATAGTGACCCCTGTTTGTTTGTCTCCATTGATAATTGCCCAATTAATTGGTGCTGCCCCCCGGTATTGTGGCAACAGGGAGCCATGAACATTGACACAAAACTTAATTGGAATATCTAACACAGCTTGCGGCAGGATTCGTCCATAGGCAACCACCACAAAAATATCCACGTTAAGACTTTTTAATTTCTCAACAATTGAATGATCTTTCAGTGACTCTGGTTGAAGGCAAACAATGTCATGCTCTAAAGCAATCTCCTTAATAGGAGAAAGAGACATCTTCATGCCCCTGCCCTGACGAGTATCAGGGCCGGTGACGCAGGCTACAATCTCGTGAGAGTTTGCTAAAATTCCTTTTAAAGATACAGCAGCAAAATCATCACTGCCGAAAAAGACTATACGCATAAATTATGGATCCACATTGAAGGTAATAATCACCTTAAATCTACGTTTTATTTGCTCCAGAGATTTTTTAATTACGCTCATCATACCAATAAGATCCACCCCTTGCAGTAGAATATTTATACGATGTTGTCCCTTCTTATCAATAGAAGATTCTTGCTCAAGCTCATTCACTTGAATTTCTTTAAGAAATTCCTTTTTAAAAACCTGATACAATTGATTTGAAACCTTCTCAACATTCTTTTGTTCCTTGCCTCGAAGACAAACACTAATCTGATGACCAAAAGGAGAAACGCCTAGTTCCTGACGGATTCTCATGTCTTCCTGATAAAAATACTGAATATCATCCTTAATGAGAGATTGAATAACATAATGATCTGGTTGACGCGTTTGAATAAGAAATTGACTATTAGCCATTGTTCTAAAATGCTGAGCCAAGGACCAAGTACGAAAACAAGAACGAATATCCAAACGATTAAGCTCTCCATCGCTATCTAAGAGAATAACAGACTCGGCCTTGTAGTTATTCTTAAATCTTAAAAGCACCGATGTTCCAATCAAGATATCGTGAGGTTTTAATTCTCCTTGGGCTTTCTTTCCGCCGGAGGCGGATCCGCCTTTGGCGGAAAAAACAAAGATCTTTGCTTTAGGGAACTGCTTATGCAAATCCTTTTGAAGCTCTTCAACACCCAAATGATGATTAACCACCAGCATGGATGGCAAACCTCTAGATAAATTACTCGTCAACGAAGAAAGAACCGCTGGAGACAAGAACCATCGAGAAAAAACTTTATAATTATTTAAATCAACCGCTTGGATTTGTACAGTACGGGCTGGCCCCTGCGCCAGCCCTAGGCGGCCACAGGGGGCCGCCTCTACATCCCCCTCTTTCACTAAACGCATCAACTCAACCGTCGCTGCAGTACTAATAAAAGCAATATTAATAGTCTCTATCTTAGAACGCATCAAGAGCACTTCACGCGTTTCATACATAGGCGTTTGCTCTTGTTTAAAGGATGAGTTGTCTTCATCGATCATGATCATCAAACCAATATCCACCAAAGAACGAAAAACCAATGATCTCATTCCTAATACATACAAATCCTTTGAAACATGTTTCTTTAAAAAAGCTTCAACAGAGATAAGCACCACTTGATCAGCCACTAAAATTAATACTCTCTGTCTTTTTTGAGCAAAAGGTTTTATTAAGACTTTTAAAATATCTTCATATCGACCAGAGGGACAATGGTAAAAAACAATCGATGATAGTTGATTTTTGACAACAGCTACAGCTAGATTTTGATTTTCACAACCGCGAATAATTGTAAATAACGCATCCCCCAAAGAACATCCATAATAAGCACTTAACTGATACCCTAAGCTCATTTGGTGTTGATCTAACAAAGAGGTATCATCGATCACAGCTTGAACGGCTTTTAATTTCTCAAACGCGCTCTGATCAATAATTTTAATAACAAAACCAATAAGTTTTTTAGTACCAAAAGAAACTCTCACGCGAGAACCCACGGCTATCTGATGATCTAGTACAGGAGGAATGGAATAATCAAAATGTCCTTCTAGGGGGAGATCAAAAACAACTTGGGCAATTCTCATAACAATTGAATAATATCTTTAACAGCGTTGGGTTTGGAAAGAATTTCTATTTTCTGACGAAGATTTTCATACATTCCAGGAAAAGAGCTTAAATCATCCACCTTCTTAATGATATCCATTAATGACCCTTGATCAGTACCAGCCTGATATTTCTTTAAAACATTAATATTTCCTGTCTCCTGTCCTGGAATGGCGCTGAAAAAAATCAATGGCAATTTTTTAACCAAGGCCTCAGCAATAGTAAGCCCTCCCGGTTTTGTAACCATCACATCAGAAGCAGCCATTAACTCATGCATATTATTAACTAAAGAAAATATATGAACCCTGTCAGTACTCTTTCCTTTAAGATGTCGATACAAAGCTTCGTTTTGCCCACAAACAACCAAAAGCTGATATCCTCGCAACAAATTAATCAATTCTTCTAAAGGCCCCATTCCGAAAGAACCCGTTGCTAAAAGCACCGTAAAAGCCTCTGGATTAATTCTAAGAGCCTGACGCATAACACGACGATCCGTCACCACAGAGAACTTCTCGTCGGTTGGAATACCTACAGAAAAAACTTGATTTGAATTCACTCCCAAACTAACAATCTTTTCCTTGGTAAAATCACAGGCTCCTGTGTAAATATCCGTTCCCTTATTGACCCAAATAGGATGAACATCAAAATCTGTGACCACACAAATAATCTTAGAAGTAATTTTTCCTGTACGTTTTAAATAACTACTCACCTCTGCTGACATAAAATGCGTGGTTAAAATACAATCAAATTTCTCTTCTTTTAAGAATCTCTCTAAAGCCTGCATATTAATGGCATTGTAACAGCGCCTAAAGAACTGTACTAATGGCTTCAAAAATGGAAGTCCAAAAAACCAAAATAAAAATTGCCAAAGCACTGAGAGCTTAGTTACTAGAAAGATATAAGTTCGAGGATAAAAATATTTAACGAATGGAGTCGAATATTCAAGAGAATCAACTATTTGAACTTGATGAGTGGTATGTTTTTGCAATCCATTGAAAATTGCTTCTGCCGCTTTTTTATGCCCTGCGCCTGCTGTTGCGTGAATGACTAGAATTTTCATTTAAGATGATGTCCACAGCTGCTTGAAGATTAGAAACCACATAATGAGGTTTTTGTTTTCCCCATTGAATATCTTTGAAACAATCCCGTCCAGTTTCAATTAAAATCGTTTGAATGCCTGCATTATAACCTGCTTTGATATCCTTGTCTGTATCTCCAATAAAAAAAGCTGTTTTAACCTTAGCAAGACTTGTGCCCCTAGAGGCAAGAGCTTTCTTAATATTACCAATCTCTGGCTTTCTGCAGAAACACTTCTCATCAGGATGATGAATGCAGTAAAAAACGCCATCGAACTTAACGCCTTTTTGCTTAGCTGATTTAAGAAGTTTATTGGTAATCTGATCTAATTTCTTCTGAGAAATGATCCCTCGGCCAACACAAGCCTGATTGGAAATAATAAAGACTTTAAAGTCTGCTTTTTGTAAACGTAAAATTGATTCAAAAACATTAGGCAGGATATAAAGATCTTTAACCCTTTTAACATAATCTCCATCCCCAGGATATTGATTGAGGACTCCATCTCTATCAAAAAACACAACGTTCATGAATTAGTTTTCTTTTTCAAATAATCCAAGTAATAACCTTTTTCTTTAATTTCAACATATTTACTATAAGCTTCCAATTCATAAAGAGCACTGGACACCGATAAAACAAAACCTAAATATCCATCCTTATAACCTTTTTTACCGATATAGCGTCTAAAGAATCGATCTACCGTACGCCAGATAGCTTTACCCTGAGACATTTTACGTTTATCTAAATGCCATTTAAGGGCTTCCAAGGTTGACATCCGGTTGACCTTACCAAAAATATCTTCGATATTTCTATAATTATAATGGATCAAAGACTCTTTTAAATTAGCTCCTTTATAACCGCTATCAACCTTAATTCCTGGATGAACAACATCATACTCCCCTTCATTCCATCGCACATAATTCTTGTTATATAATCGAAGATGAGGATTCGACCAGCCCCCGTATTTAATATGGACATCCCCAACATAACAAATTTGAGGGATCCAAAAAGCAACCGTCTTGTCAGGAATATTGACAAATAAGTTTTCAATTTCTTTCTTTAATTCAGGAGTCGGCCTTTCATCGCAATCAAGCATCATTACCCATTCATTCGATGCATGAAATACTCCAAAATTACGTTGCTTGCCTTCTAAATCCATAACTCTTTGAAAAATTTTTTTTGTATATCCAGAAGCAATATCACTCGTTTTATCCGCACTGGCATCATCTACCACAATAATTTCATTAGCCCAGCCATAAACGCTTTCTAAACATTCTTTAATACGACGCTCTTCATTTTTAGCAATGATAATAATGCTGATCGGCAAAGACACCTAGACTTCTCCTTCTTGATTCAATTTAAAATTTTGAAAAACAGTCTTCAAACTCAACAAAACACCTAACAATGTCCACCATAAAATATTTAACAATAACGATTCCCAAGGAGTATCTAATAAACTATGAATCAACCAAGCTAAAATCCCAAAACTTAATCCCACTCCCAAAATATACAAATTCTTATGGAATGAAATAGATTTCAATATATCTAACCCTGCTAATAATAAAGAAATAAAAAACCATAAATAAGCAAACAAACCAATCAAACCTAATTCAGCTGCAATATGTAACAAACTGTTATGGGGATATTCTTCATGTCCAACCTTCATCGATTTGAGTTTCTGGATATAAGCATTGTAACCACATCCAATTAAAGGGCGTTCTTTCCAGATATTTATTGCAGTCTGCCAATAGAAACCTCTGCTAGAAAAATTTAAAAATACTTTTTCACTATCTAATCTCTTTATCGTATTTATATTCTCTAATTTATTTTCAAAAGGTGCTTCTAAAAGCTCTTCATCTTTGATTAAGAATTCCTTTGAAGAAACATTTGCTTCTATTTTGTTCAGAGCATTCATTCTTGCTTTTGGAGAAATATCCGAACGAACATTGATGCAGTTCATAATAAAAACCCAGAAAAATATCATTAATATAAAAAGAACCCCTCCTGTTAATCGGTAGTTCTTTAAATAAATACCATACCCTAGCATACTAATCGTAAAGGCAAGCCAAGCTCCACGAGAAACACTCAATCCTAATGACATTACGGAACATGTAAATAAAAGCCATCCTAATATAGTTAATATTAATAAAAATTTTTGTCTAAAAACAAATGGCATCCAAAAACGTTTAGTTATAAGCAAAGACAGAATTACCGGCAACACTGTCACTAACAATGTCCCCAAATCATTCGGATGACGCATTGGACCTGAAACTCTTTGAAAAAGCAACTTATCGGAAAATATAAAACTATGCCCATAAATATATTGAAAGATTACATCACTGTTCACAACAATAAGGGTCAATAAAAGCATTGCTAAAACTTGGTATAAACGCTTAGGCGTATTAATTATCTCAGCAACACAATACATTAAGAAAATTTGCTGAACAAATCTGGAAAAGAATTTTTTAAGACTTAACGCAGAATCAAAACTAAAAGGAATTGTGAATATGATTAACGCTGTCAGAACTAATAATGGCCACTGTAGACCATGAGAAGGGAAGAAATAACTAACTGCAATTTTCTGGTTAGGCGTGCTCTTTAATATTAAGGTGCGCTTTATAAGCCACGCCAAAAGCAAAACAATCAAACATCCTTGTGTCATAGCTGAAGAATAAGGAATAAAAAAAACAAGAACCAACAAATTCCAATACATTACCTTATCTAAAAGATTTAAAGCTTTTGTCATAAAGATTCTTTCAATGCTTTGACAACGCTCTCAATTTGTTCTGGAATTATATGTGGAAACATAGGAAGACTTAAAATCTCATTCGCGATTCTTTCAGCCACAGGGAAACTTCCCTTTTGATAACCTAAATCTGAATAGGCTTCCTGTAAATGCAAAGGAATAGGATAATGAATCAATGCTCCGATACCTTTAGTCTTCAAAGCATCCATCACCTTGTCCCGATTAGAAACACGCACAGCATAGGTTTGAAAAACATGGGTTCTATCTGTTTTTGTAATCGGTGTAATGACATTCTTCAAAGGTTTTAAAAGTTCTGCATACAAGGCTGCATTCTTAGCGCGCATCTCATTCCAAGAATCCAGATGCTTTAATTTGGAATTTAAAACAACCGCTTGAAGAGTATCCAGACGGGAATTAGTTCCTTTGATTTTATGCTCATAACGTCCTTTACGGCCATAATCACGCAGCATCAAGGCTTTTTCATAAATTCCCTTATCACTGGTGATGATCATCCCCGCATCCCCGCAAGCACCTAAACTTTTAGTCGGATAAAAAGAAAAACAAGCTACGTCACCAAGGGAACCGACACGTTTCCCCTTATAGCGAGAACCATGGGCTTGCGCGGCATCTTCAACAACTTTAATACCATGTTTACGTGCAATCGCAACAATTTCATCCATATTCGCTGGTTGACCATAAATATGCACAGGGATAATAGCTTTTGTTTTCTTGGTGATTGCTTTTTCAATAGCTTTTGGATCAATATTGTAGGTATCCTCTTCAATATCAACAAAGACAGGCTTAGCACGACAGTAGGAAACACAAAGAGCTGTTGCAATAAAAGTGTGTGTTGGAACAATAACCTCATCCCCTTCTCCAATATCCAAAGCAGCCATGGATAAATGCAGCGCATCCGTCCCCGAATTGACACCTACACCATATTGAGCTTCACAATATTTAGAAAATCCAGATTCAAATAATTGAGCTTGCTCGCCTAGAATATAATCCCCTTTTTCAAAAACCTTCTTAAATCCAGCGTCAACCTCACCTTGAATCAAACTATTTTGTTCTTTAAAATCAATAAATGGAACACTCATAATAACCTTTCTATTTTGTTATAAACCTCATCCACTGATAAATCTCTTAAACAGCTTAAATGATCGCAAGCAGCCTTACGAAACTGCCTATAACAAGGCTGACATGACAAATTCTTCTGAATAACAATGTGTTGCGAAAGAGGACCTGCCTGTCCGGCAGGCAGGAAAGGTCCATAAACATATGGATCTACAGGTCCAAAAATAGACGCCGTCTTTATTCCTACCGCCACCGCTACATGCAAAGGTCCTCCGTCATTCACAATCGCCAACGAGCATACTTGGAGTAAAGCTGCCATCTGTAAAAGAGTCGTAACCCCCACTGCATCATAGACGGGATACGAACACTGCGAAATCAATTCTTGGGACAATAATTTTTCTTTCTGATCGCCCATCAGTATAATAGTCGACCTTGATTTTGCAACGATTTTATCGACCAAAGACACATAGTGACTAACAGGCCAACGTTTTTGTGCAGCATCCTTACCCCAGCTGCCCCCTCCACCTGGAATTAAAGCAATGATTGGATGATTTAAATCGATTCCTTTTGTTTTAATCCAATCTTTAGCCCATTGCTGATGCGCTTGATCGATATAAATCTCTAAGACTTTATTATCTTCTGTCACCTCCGAACCTGCCTGCCGGCAGGCAGGTGTTTTCGATAAGGGATCCATATTCTGGATTCCCGCTTTCGCGGGAATGACATCCAACAAATCCAAATAATATTCTACGATATGCTTACCTTCAAATCCCTCTAACAAAATTTTATCCGTCAAAAACCTCCCCCGGCCACGGTAATCATACCCAATACGGCATTTAATACCGCACATCATGCTAAAAAATCCAAATGAAGCATTAAGAGAAAAATCAAAAACTATATCAAAACGTTCATTTTGAATTACATGAAAGAGGTTAACCCAACTAGGGATTAAGTCATTTCTAAATTCATCTCTCTCATAAATATAAACTTTATTAACTTTGGAGTTGCTTTCAACAATTGATAAAGCACGACGATTCGCTATATATCCAATAAATGCCTGCGGATAAGCTTTGCGTAAATGACTAATCAAAGGAGTTGTAAAAAGAACATCCCCGACACCAAAAGGATTAATAATTAAGATTTTCATTTAATGGCTTCTTTAATACGCCGTCCTGTTTTATAACGTACTTGAAATATCTTTAATGGATTCCACCAATGCTTTTGATGGATTTCTTTTAAATCCTGCTGGCTTAAGGGGTGTGCTTCTATTAATTCCTTCATCACTAAAGGATGAGTTCCAAAATAAAAAGGAAATCTTTTTAAGTCGCCAAATTCATACCGGCCCGTCTTCTTTTCTTGATCCCTATTTTCCGACCAAATCTCTCCTTGATTCAAACGGCGCTTAGCCATCACTTCCTCGCTAAAAACCCAGCCATAATGATAAAGAAAACATCCTGTATTCTTATGCCGCAATGATTTCCCATCAACACGTTCAAAGGCAAAAGCATCTCCGTGAGAACGGATCTGGCCATTATTACGTACTATTCGATCCTGTTTTTGATACCAACCTTTATCAATACGATAGCGGAAATGACTACCGAAAAAATGAAACCATTTAAAACGCAAGGCATCAACTACTGAGTCTTCTAAATATTGCTCCATACACTTCTTAATCCTTGGCAAATCAGATTCATGAATCACTTCATCGGTCTGTAAATAAAAAGCCCAGTCCCCCGTGCATTCTCTTAAAGCGATATTTGTTTGAGTTGCTAAGACAGCAGGCCCCTCTTTCATCTCCCAAATAGTTTCAATAATCTTAATTTTAGAAGATGGGATGCTCTTGACTAATTCTAAGGTCCCATCTTCACTTTTTCCCACATTAATGATAAATTCATCACAAATAGGCAAGATTGAATTAATAGATTCTAAAATAGGATATTTTAATTTTATAACGTTTCGCGCTATGGTAAATCCGCTAATTTTCATTATTTTCTTTCGTAAATCCAGTTTTCTTCTGTTTCTGCCACTTGGATATAGGATTGATCAATGACTGATATCATCTGATCATATTTAATCTTGTTAGGGACATACCCGAAATAGATTTTTTCCCAACCCTCAGGCCTGTGCTTCTGAACAACAACAAATTTAGCTTCCAAAACTTTAAACTGGTTAAAATATTCATCAAACCATTGATCATCAAACCATGCAAAGGTACAAAATGGGAAGCGACTTAAGAATGGTCGGTCAAACAAAAAATGATAGATCCCTACCTCAGGAAACATGACAAAGGTGTCATTCTTTTGACTGTGCTGAGCAATAAATTCATTGAGTTGATTAAAATCTTTTGCTTGATCAACAGGAACCCAAATTCCTTTCGCTCTATCAATATTAAGTTGTTCATATTTTTCATTCTTATCCCAATATTTTAAACGTTCTACCTTCTTGGGACTTAAAAAACTACTCGCATATTGAAAAGCCCAAAAACGTTTATTATATCGGGTCAACGTATAACCTATGGAAAAACAGAATAAAGCTATTAAAAGCACTCCGATCACAGAAGTCTGCCAGGCTTGTTTTTTTGGTTTTAACCATACCGATAAAATTACAGCTTCAACTAAAAAAAAGTAAATAATCTTCTCCGGCATCAGTGCCATTTCAAACTGGGACGCTAAAAGAGCTCGAAAAGCCCCCATATACATCGTCAATCCAAAAATTCCTAAGAATACTAGAACCTGTTCCGCTATTCCCCATTTTTTCTGATTCCAACGAGAAATTAAATAAACTAAAAGAAATAAATAGGCATAGGCTGGTGTCAACTGCTTAAAATTGGCATTCACAGGATTAATCATTGCAGCTAAAGCTTCAATCAAATTATTTGGATAAATTGAGGCTAAATGAGGGTTAATGACAATTAAGAATCGCGTAGTCATTACCTTTAAAGCATCCAAATAAGGAATGAAAGCTTGTTGTTGTAAACTATAAATAAGCCATGGAGATATTCCTAAAATCAGAGTTCCAATGAAAAACAACAAACCACGATAGACTTCTTTCGATGATAAAGAACGAGTAACCCATCCTACAGCCAAACAAATAACAACTGCTGCACCTACACAAAATCCCATTTCTATACTCGTTAACGCAGCGCAAGCTGTCAAAAATCCTGCTGGTATCAACCACCCTGCACTTTTTTTCTTTAAAAACTTAATAAAACAATACACTGCCATCAATCCAAATGCATAACGCATCCCTCCCCAATTCATAAAACATACCCGTGGAAAAGTCCGCGCAATAATAGCCGGAATCATCATATAAAAGATAAACCTAGAACGAATCAATTCCTTTGCAATCAAAACAACGAGAACTAAACATAAAACATTACCAAAAAAGAAATAAAAACATAATATTCCAATATGGGTTCCAAACATCCCCATAAGCCATGCCGGCATATACAAATCTAAAGGCCCACGCAAATGAAAAAAATCTTTAAAAGGAATTAATCCATGCTGGATGGCATTAACACCCGGTAAATACAAACCTAATTCATAAGTGTTAATACGGTTATTCAAATAATAAGGATTCAGAGTGATTAGCAGTGTAAATACAATCAATACCCCTGCATCCGACCATCGAGGATATTGAGCTAAAGAATTATTTAAAACTGCTAAACTTTTCTTGAAAAACTTCTTTAAAAACATTATCACTCCTAATGCCTTGATGTTAACACTTCTTCAAAAACCTGATTAATCTGCCCCACGGTACGTACAATACTAAAATGCTCTTCAATACGTTTCTTCCCCTCTAATCCCATCGCTCTTCTTTGATGATCATCCATCAAAAGCATTTCAACCTTCTTCACCAACTGTTCCTCATCTTTGATGGGAACCAAATAACCACTTTTACCATCTTCAATAATTTCTTTGGGGCCTCCGCAATCAGTGGCCACTACAGGAACACCTAAGGCCATCGCTTCCATAATCACTCGGCCAAAAGCTTCTTTAAAAGATGGATGAACAAGAATGTCAAAAGATTTAATTAAATCCGGCACATCATCCTGAGCTCCTGTAAATATAACTCGATCGACTAAACCTAAACTCGCTGCATAATCTTTGATATTCTCCAAACTAAGCTGTCTACTGTTAGGAGAATCCCCAATCATTACAAACATAACATCATCAAAACGTTTGGAAATTTTTTGCATAACCTGTAAGAAGAATTTATGCCCTTTAAGGGGTATAATATGAGCCACCATCCCTACAACCCTTTTACCCTTTAATAAGTAGAATCTCTCTCTTAAGACATCTGAAGATTTAAGATTTTTCGTAAAAGATGGAATATCGAGGCCATTGTAGATCGACACAATTTTCTTAGGGAAATATTTACACACGCTATCTGTAATGCTTTGTGAAACTGTTATCAACATATTCGATTGAAAAGTATTAAATTTCCACAATTTATACCGTGGAACAAAATCCTGAATAATAGTAATACTAGGGATTCTTAAAATTCTAGCAGGCCAAATGCCATAGGAAGCAACACGATAATTATTACTACAAATCAAATCAATGTGATTCTTTTTACAAAAATTGACAACTTTCTTTATTGTTCGTAAATTAGCTACTAATAATGGAAACTTGCGCCAAGCCCCAAGAGACATGTATTCAACTACAACACCGCATTTTATTAATTGATCAGCTAAAGGGCCAGGTTCTTGACAAATAAAGAAAACTTTATAAGTTTTATTCAAGGCTTCAACCAAGGAAAGTAAATAACGTTCCGCTCCAGCCATACAAGAAACGTGATGGATAAACAGAACATTTTTGCTCATGGGCAGGCTAACTTAAACTTTATGTCCCTTAAATTTGAGGAATCGGCTAACTGCTTCTACAACATAATCGCATTGAGACAATTCAATATCCTGATGACACCCAATATGGGTACCGTTATCTGAGCAATATTCTGTCTCAGGAAAATCGCCAAGCTTATACCCCATAAACTCATAGCTGGAAGTTTGGGTGGGAATAGAATAAAATAAATTTCTTGAATCAATCCCTTCTTTCTCTAAAGAACAAACAAATTCATCCTTGGTAAAATTTAATCCAGGCTTTAAAATCATCGAAAAAGCATGAGGACCTAAAACCTCGTGAGCTTCTTCTTTAAGACACCAAAAATATTTCTCAAATTGAGAAAATTGCTTAATTAAATAACGGACATTACGGCGACGCTTTTCTAGAATTTCATGAAAAATATCAATATTTCCTAAACCAACAGCCGCTTCAATCTCATTCATCTTGGCTGAGAATCCAATACGTTTAAACCTAAACTTACCATCAATTCCATGATTACGTAAAGATCTCGCCGCCTCGGCCATCTGTTCATTATTCGTAATAATTATCCCACCTTCTATTGTCGTTACAATATGCGCTGCATAAAGACTAAAACAAGCCATATCTCCAATGGATCCAATTTTTCTCCCCTTATATTCAGCCCCATGAGCCTCTGCAGCATCTTCAATTACGCGCAATTTATGTTTCTTAGCAATGCTCATAATCTTATCCATGTCCGCAGGCTTACCCATCAAATGAACAGGCATAATAGCGCGTGTGCGCTTGGTTATAACCTGTTCGATCTTATCCGGTTCAATATTTAACGTTTCACGATTGACATCAACAAACACTGGTTTTAACCCCGCTTGTAAAACCGCATTACCAGTAGCCACAAAGGTCAACGCTGGAATAATCACCTCATCACCACGCTCTGCTCCAAAATCATAAAGAACAGAGCAGGCAATAGCATCCGCATCTGTACCACTTGAAACAGCAATCCCGTATTTTACTCCAAAGAGATCGGCAAACTTTTCTTCAAATTCATGAACATACTTTCCCTTGGTGACCCACTTCGTTGCAATAGCTTCATCAATAAGTTTTTTAGCTTTTTCAGTAATAGAAACCGTGCCAAAGGGAACTTTATAGCCAACCTTCTTAGCTTCTTGTCCATTGGAAACAACAGTTGCTTTATTAAAATCTGATATTGACATATTATTTCATATTCCTTAAATGCTCTTGTGCCCACGCATAACGTTCTGGCGTTCCTATATCAATAAATTTATTTTGAACCTCAAATGCATAAAACCCTTGGTCCACCAAATAGGGAAAGAAATCATATTCAATAGAGAACCTTTCTTCGGTCTCTACCCAAGAAAATACATCTTTATTGAAACAATAGGTCCCTGTATTAATAAATGCACTTTCTAATTCCAGTTGCTTTTCTTTAAAAGCGGTAATACGTTTCTTAAGGTCAATCTCAATTGTTCCATAATCACGAGCATCATCCAATTTGGTAATGGCCAGCGTTGCCTTGGCCTGCTGTTTTAAGTGATAGGCTAAAAGCTGCTTGTAATCAATTACACAAAAACAATCTCCATTCATAGCAATAAACTGTTTTGACTTAACTAAGCGACTACCTTTTTTGATAGCGCCACCCGTACCCAAAGGTTCGTCTTCTTTTGAAAAAATGATCTTCAACCCAGGATGGGCATCTTTTAACGAATCTTCTACTCCCTTAGCATCATGCCCAATACATAAAATAAACCGCTGACCACCTTGAGCAGCAATATAATCAATGAGTACGCTAATAAATGGTTTACCATCAATCTGCGCTAGAACTTTTTGAGCTCCCCCAGTAACGCTTTTTAAACGTTTACCAAAACCACCAGCTAAAATAACTACATCAGGAAACATATTATTTAATCATTCCCGTATCAGGCTGATAAAAAATAATCTGACTGCCTAAATTCTCAAATTTAATAGGTATCTCTAACAAATCTTTTAAAGAATCTCTTACCTTTTTTCTCTTCGCTGGTTCAACAAAAAGCAAAACAAATCCGCCACCACCTGCCCCCAATAATTTCCCTCCAATAGCACCAGAACGACGGGCTGCTTCATAAAGATCATCTATATTCTCATTAGAAACTTTATCGGACAAAGAGCGTTTCAATTTCCAACTTTCATCTAAAAGACGTCCAAAAGCTAAAAAATCATTGCCATTCAAGATACTTACAGCTTCCTGCACCATTTCATACATACGTAAAAGCTCTGTTGTCTTGTTAGGAATATTCTTAATTTGATGCTGAGCAATCTGAGAAGCTGTACGGGAAAAACCTGTAAAAAACAACATTAAGTGATCCTGCAAAATATTCAATTTATCAACAGGTATTGTCAAAGGTTGAACTCTTAAATGATTAGCCCCCCCAAACTCAATATAATTAAAACCACCGTAAGCCGCCAAAGTCTGATCCTGACAACCGACACTTTCCTTAATCATTTCCTGTTCAACATAAATCGCTTCTTTAGCCAAACGTTCCTTGGTAACCATTTGACCTTTTAACGCATAAAGTGAATTAAGAAGTCCTACAGTAAACGCTGAACTAGAGCCTAGCCCTGTACGTGCAGGCAAATCTCCATCATGATGAATCTCAATTCCCTCATGAATATTTAAGAAACGCAACACTTCGCGAACAGAAGGGTGATCAATTTCTGCCACCGACTTCACATGTTCTGTTTGAGAATAAATAATTCGAGATTTGTGGTCAAAGAATGGAGGTAGATAACGGCAAGTGATGTAACAATATTTATCAATAGTTGTTGCTAAAACTGCTCCTTTATTGGAATGAAACCATCCATTGTAATCGGTTCCACCACCGAAGAAAGACATGCGAAAGGGAGTTCGAGAGATAATCATACAACAGGAGCCTTCTCTAAAATCTTACGTTTAAGTTTAATTTGAACTGATTTTAATGTTTCCTCAACTGCAATCTGACCAAATTTATTTTTTAACATATCTAAGAATTTTGGATTCGTATGATATTTCAACCATGCCTCATCACGAAACTCTAAAACCTGTTCAGAAGTTAAATATTTTGTAGGTAAAGGCTGGGTATAATAAGAATGTTGAGAATAGCCTGCATAAGTTTCCGGCAATTTCCAGCCTTCTTTCCTGGCTATTCCATACAGAGGACTTCCCGGATAAGCCATGGCTGAATAAAAATTAGCTTCTTCCGTATTCATCTCCATCGCCAAATCAAGAGTCATCTGCATGCTATCCATATCATCCTCAGGTAACCCGAAAATATAATTACCAATCACATTAATCCCATACCCACGAATTTTACCAACTATACTTGTTATATCGACATCTTCAAAGCGCCCCTTAGTCACATCTTTACGAACACGGGTATTGCCGCTTTCAATACCCAGCGCTAACCAATTGACACCAGCTTTTTTTAAAACTTCTAAATATTGTTCTTTAACCGTATCGACTCTGGAATAACACCAAATATTAAACTTATACCCACGCTCGATAATTAATTCACAAAGCTTCACAAAATGATTAGCATTAAGAACAAAAAGTTCATCAGCAATTTTAATATTAGTAATTCCTTGAGAAGCTAAATAATCAAACTCTTTAATAATATGTTCAGGCGCCCAGTATCTAAAAACAGCTGAACCATCTGAAAACTCATTGTCCTGACGATTAATAATATTAATCATGCAAAAAGAACATTTCATAGGACAACCTAAGCTTGTATAAACTGCTGCAAAAGGCTGGCGCAAAGAAGAATTAGGATAGGAGTGCCAAAGAGCTGTACGATAATTCTTAAGAGGCAGCAAATCCCACGCAATTCCAGGGAGTTCTTTGGGGAGATCTTCTTTGGCTACTATAGGAGATGGAGAATTAAGAATAACCCCTCCATCCCTTCTAAACCCGAGTCCCAAAACATTCTCTAATTGATCTTCCAAGTTTGTTTTTAACAAATTCGAAAGAGTATAAACACCCTCATTCTGGCAGACAAAATCAATAGAATAATGTCTTTCTAATACTTCTCGAGGTAATGCCGCAATATGACCACCAATAAAAACAATCTTAATCTGCGGCATCCGATCCTTGAGAGCCGCTGATAAAATTGTTGCTCCTTCCATATTCTGAGAACTTGCTGAAGGCTGCTGACCGTACACTACAAAACATATGAGACGAGGATTCAATCCCATTACAAGATGAGTAGCCTGATCATCATTAAGATGCATGGCTTCGCAATCTAAGATATCAACACTAAATCCTTTCAAACGACAATGATTAGCCAACATCCCTGCCCATATGGGAGGCTCAATGGCTGAATAACGCTGAGCTAAATCCTGATAAATACGATAAGCAGCATTTGGATGGATAAAAAGGACATCAAGCTGTTTCATATAACCCTTCGGAAATTTTATTTATATTCTTTAATAAAAATTTCTCTAATAACCTGCCATAGAAAAACAGCTCCCCAAGGCAAGACCTGTAATTTTCGTTTCCCAAAGGTACGAGCTGGTTCATCACCTGGAATCTCAGCAATTTTTAACTTCTTACGAGCAGCACGAATAGATAACAATGGTTCCCAACTAACTCGAGTATTAAAAAGTTTCTCTGGAGTAGCATACGCTCTTTCATCATTTAAATTTAAATCATACGCTAAGCTGGTTTTATACGCTCTATAGATAACCATGGCATCGGTATAATGAAATCCATGAAAAATGCTAATCATCGTTGTAAATACCCAATTACCAAAACCTGTAATCGCATCATCATCCTGACTTTTTGCTCCGTCCTTATAACGAGAGACTATGACCATGTCATAGCCCTCTTTCATTTTCTTAATACATTCAGGGATCAGTTCAGGGATAGAATTTCCATCTGGACTAAAAGTTAAAACAACATCCCCTGTAATTTTGTCCCACACCTCTGCATAAGCAAAACGCATACCCTTTTGTTTTTGAACATAAACAGGCCAGCCTTGGCTCTTACAATACTCAAGAGTTCCGTCGGTGGAATTTCCATCTACGATGAGCAATTGATCGTACCACTCTTTCTTTACAAGTGGCATGATAGTTTTTAACCCATCAATTTCATTTAAAACTGGAACCAGTAATGTTACTTTCATAAGATATTCTCTCTTTAACTGAAGCTAATTTTAAATATTAGCAAATTGATTTCGCTTAATGACTTGATAACCCTTAATCAATTCACTAATACCTTTTTGAAGACTAACATCCGGTTTAAAACCAGTCTTTTCAATTTTCTCATTGCTGACAATATAATCGCGCTTATCAGGGTCTTCTCCAATTGTTGCTTCAACAAAATAAAACTCAGGAACTTGCTTTTTAATTTCTTCACATAACTGCAGCTTTGTCATGTTTGCGTCGGATAAACCGACGTTATAAGGTTGATTTTTCATCTTGTCAAAATTATTGAGAGCATGAATAAATGCTTTGGAAATATCCCTCACATGAATATAATTACGATTAAAATGAGCTTCAAAAAGAATAACGAATCTATCATAAACGGCACGATAAACAAAATCATTAACCAATAAATCCAAACGCATACGGGGAGAAACACCAAAAGCAGTTGCTAAGCGCAAGGTAATCCCGCTGCCAGAATCTAAAATTGCATTTTCCGCATCTACTTTGAGTTTTCCATAAAGAGAAATTGGGCGAAGAGGAGTTTCTTCCGTGCAATGCTTACCCTTCTCTCCTACCCCATAACCACTATTGGTTGTAGGGAATATAATCTTTTGGTCTTTGCTCTTTAATTCCAAAATCATTTCTACTGCATCCAAAAGAATTGTTTGCGCGCCAACTGGATCCTTGGCACATAGGGGAGCTCCTGTCAAACAAGCCAAAGGAAAAATGGCGTCTGCGCCTTTCATCAGTTTAGTCATTAAATTCTTATCTCTAGTGTCTCCTCGAATAATCGTTAATTTGTCATGATGACAAATATCTAATAAGGAACTTTGATTGTACATAAAATTATCCAAAGCAATAACCTCATGCCCTTCCTGCAACAATCTTGGAACTAAAACTGAACCAATATACCCTGCAGCTCCGGTCACTAAAATTTTCATCTACTTCCCTTTCTATACCAATTGTACGTTTGACGAATTCCTTCTTCTAAATCAATCTTCGATTTCCACCCCAAATTTTTTACCCGAGAACTATCCAACAACTTTCGCAAAGATCCATCCGGTTTTGAAACATCAAAAACAATTCTTCCCTTAAAACCACTAACCTTAGCAATTAAAACGGCTAATTT
>JAYTXU010000013.1:0-6078 GCA_043742785.1 Candidatus Omnitrophota bacterium | reverse complement strand
CTGGTCTTATTAGAGAAGATTTTGATGTGGAAGCAATTGCTAAGACGTATGTAGAACATAAGGCGGCTGCCATTTCTGTATTGACGGAAGATAAGTATTTTTTAGGGAAATTATCTTATTTAAAACAAGTGAGTAATGAATTTAATCTTCCTACTCTTATGAAAGATTTTATTATTCATGAGTATCAAATCTATGAGGGGGCTTTTTATGGAGCGTCAGCTATTTTATTGATTGTAGCGATGCTTGAAGATAATCAAATGAAGGAATTAATGGAAGTAGCTAATTCTTTTGGATTGGATTGTTTGGTTGAGGTTCATGACGAATCTGAAATAGAACGCGCGTTGAATGCTGATGCTGAGATTATTGGAGTGAATAATCGCAATTTAAAAACATTACAAGTAGATGTAGATAATTGCCAGCGTATGATGAAACTGATTCCAGAAGGTAGGATTATCGTTGCTGAAAGTGGACTTAAGACTAAAGAGGATATCAAAAGAGTACAGGAAGCAGGGGCACATGCTGTTTTAATTGGTGAGACCTTTATGCGTGCGCAAAACATCGGGGAAAAAATCAAAGAAATTATGGATATGTAGGGGCCGTGCCCCAGCGCCGGCCCCAATGATGGGCGGGCACAGGGCCCCGCCCGTACGAGGAGAATGTATGGCTATTGTTAGAACCAAGGTTTGCGGAATTACAAATGAAAAAGATGCCCTTAAAGCAGCCAATTTAGGTGCTTGGGCTGTAGGTTTTATTTTTCATAAGAAGAGCCCAAGATTTATAAGTCCTTTTAAAGCGAAGAAGATTATTGAAGCATTGCCACCGTTTATTACACCGGTTGGTGTTTTTGTTAATCATAACGCAGGAGCTATGCGCGACATCATCAATCATACAGGAATTCGTGTTGTTCAGTTGCATGGGGATGAGGATCATCATTTTTGTCATCGTTTAAAACGTTACAATGTTAAAATTATTAAAGCTTTTCAAGTAGGTGAAAAATTTTCTCCGGTGAATGTTGAGCCTTATAAGGTGGATGCATATTTGTTTGATACGTATGATAAAGACGCTTATGGCGGAACCGGTAAGACATTTGATTGGAATGTAATTAGAGAATTGAAATCGTTGAATGTGCCTATTATTCTTTCCGGTGGGTTAAATAGTCAGAATGTGATTGATCCAGTTAATGACTTAAAGCCATATGCCGTGGATGTTAATAGTGGTGTTGAGGAGTCTCCAGGTAAAAAAGACCATGATAAGATGAAGAATTTCATCGATGTGGTTAGTTATATTTCTGGACCAAAGGTCAAAGTATCATAAATATTATGCGTACGCATATACCAAAGATTGATATTCCAGTCATTATTCATTTAAGCGGTGAAGAAATCCGTAAGTTTCTCTCTACGGCAAGCCCTGATGATTTTCGAGGTGAAGCTAAATCTGCGATTAAGCTTTATCAGAAGGATTCGAATTTTTTTAGTGATAATCATTTGGTTGGTTATGGTAAGAATATTGAAGAAGCGATTAATAATCCTATGCGCATTGAAGTTAGGCATGTTACAGGATATGGGGCGGCACAGGTGGTGGCTAAGGGTGTTTGGGGGATAACGCTTCGTCAGGATGTTATCAAAAGGATTAGGCAAGAATTAGCCAAGGTAGATGTTCATATTGAAGTGCGTTTAGCAGGGACATCATCTTTTGAATTTAATGTAAAAGGGGTTAATAAATCCTGTTCCATTCGATTTTTAAAGCATTCTTGGGATACGGTCTTAGATCAAATGAATTATACGCCAGGAGCTTTTATCGATAGTCGAAAGACTAATACTATTATTGCAGCCGATGGTGATGGAACTATTTATGATGGTCCTAAGGCGGGACAAGCTTTACCTACTATGGCTAAGAGTGTTACTCAAAAGGCATTGATTGATTGGCTTGAAGTGGGGGGGGTGTTCATGCTGAATTCCGGTAATGAACTTGAGCGTAATGTTTTTAGACTTAAGGATGGAATTCCATCCCATTTATTTAATCGTATTTTGGTCTCAGGAAATGGTGGGGCTGATCTAGTTTGTTTTGATAGTGATCAAAAACCAGTTTGGGTTAAGGGGTTTAATGACTTAGCTTTATCAAAAATAACGCCTAAACATACCTTGGACATTGTTTATATTGGTGATGACGGCAGTGAAGATGGTAATGATTGGGCAGCTTTTGAAGAAGTAGGATTTGACCGTGCTGTGTTAGTTGCCAAGGATTTCAAAAGAAATTATGATGTACGTTTAAAAACAGGGTATGTTGGGCGTTTTGTTCGTGGAACACAAACTTATTTAGAAATTGCTACTGTTAAAGCGAAGAATAATAAAAAGGGTAAACCGTTCCTTTCCGCCTGGGCGGTATCATAATCCATGTCTTTAGTCCTTTCTAAGAATGATTCACCGAAGATGTTTGATCAAATTGCCAAAAGGTATGATTTGGTCAATTGTCTTTTGTCTTTTGGTCAGGATGTGGCTTGGCGTGAAGAGATGAAGAAACATTTATCTTCTAAGGATAATTTTGAACTTCTTGATATAGCCACAGGAACAGGGGATGTGGTTTTGTCGTTAGTTAAAGGTAACCCTCATGTGCATATGGCCTATGGAATTGATTTATCGGAAGGAATGCTGGAGATAGCTAAGTTTAAGATTAAAGCAGAAGGATTGCATTCTAAGATTATGATTCAGAAGGCTGATGCACAGGCGTTACCATTTTTAGATGGGACTTTTGATACGGTGACGATTGCTTTTGGTATTCGCAATATTCCAGATTTGCGCTTGGCTCTTTTAGAAATGTATAGAGTGCTTAAGAAGGATGGTAAATTGGTCATTCTTGAATTTTCTTTACCTTCGAATCCTTTTGTGAGAATGGGGCACTGGGTATATTTGAATATTATTGTTCCAACCGTAGGTTTTGTTTTCTCAGGACATACGAGTGCTTATCGCTATTTGGCTCAAACGATTGAGACTTTTCCTTATGGAGAGCGATTTTGTAAGATTTTAAGACAGATGGGTTTTGTGAATATCCAATCAAAAGCTTTAATGGGCGGCACCGCCACCGTATATTGGGCTGAGAAATAATTTAAAATGTCTGAAGAAAACCTCGATTTTATAAAGGCCAAGAAATTGATGGCTGATAGAATCAAAGAATGGGCTGCCAATGGGGATCCCGACGTTCGTTCCACTCGGTCGGGATGCCGACAGAATTGTCGGCATGTTTTCCGTGTTGAAATAAAAATTCACCCTTTAGATGAGATCACTTGGATTGCTGCTCAGAAATCAGATGTTAAAATTTTCGGAGCCAATCAAGACAATACAGCCTGCATTGTTGGTATCGGCGAGGCTATCTCTGTCAAAGGCCGTCAGATTTCTTCTTTGAAGAATATATTTTCTACACTTAGATCGTATTTAAAGAAAGAATATCCTTATCTGCAATGGTATGGGGGTTTTTGTTTTGATCCCAAACGTTCCTCTAAAGCTTGGGCTGATTTTGGCGCCTATCGTTTTATCCTGCCTCGTTTTGAATTAGCTTCAGATGCTAGCTCCATGATTTTCTGCTGCAATATTGTCGGCAAAGTTTCTCAGAGGCAGATTCAACAGATTTTAAAGCAACTAGAAGCTTTGCAGGTGGGAGCTTCAACTTCGATTGATAAACCTTTGAAGGTAGGTAAGCGAGAAGATTTTCCTTCTCAGAAACAATGGGACAAGAATGTTGAAGCTGTATTAAAGGCTATTGCTAAAGGCTCATTAGAGAAAATCGTTTTAGCACGTCAGACAAAATTAAAATTTCAAAAGAATATTGATGCCTGGGATATGTTAAGAAATCTGTTTGATGTTACACCTAACAGTTATCATTTTTGTTTTCAATTTGGAAAGATTTCTTTTTTAGGGGCATCCCCGGAACGTCTTTATCGTAAATTTGGACAGGGTATTATTAGTGAGGCGATAGCAGGAACTTCTCCTCGCGGCAAAGGAGTTTCTCAAGATAATGATTTAAAAGAAAAATTACTTGGTTCTTTAAAAGATAATTACGAACATACGTTTGTTGTTAAGGCAATTGATGACGCTTTTAAGCAGATTTGTAAGAATCATCAGCATAGCGATAAACCGAAGGTCTTAACCTTAGGCAATGGACACCATTTGATTACATCTTTTGAAGGGAAACTTGAGAAGGGCGTTTTGGATGAGGATATTATCAAAGCTTTGCATCCAACACCAGCGGTCGCAGGAGTACCGCAAAAGAAATCATTAGGGCTTTTAGGAAAGCTAGAAGGATTTGAGCGCGGCTGGTATACTGGGCTCATTGGTTATGTGGGACTTGATTGGAGCGAGTTTGTTGTAGGGATTCGTTCAGGATTGGTTAAGGGTAAAGAAATGACAGTCTATGCCGGAGCTGGAATTGTGGAAGGTTCGGATGCACAAAGCGAGTGGCAGGAAATCGAAAATAAAATCAGCAATTTTATTAAGATTATAAGTTGAGGAGAAGAATTATGAGTTGGAAAGATCATTTAGGAACGGTATTTGCAATAGTAATTGTTACATGGTCTACTTATTATCAACTTTATGTCCTAAAGGATGTAGTATCTACAATAAGTACGCTGTCAGTATTTGTTGCAATGTCATTTGCAGATGCTAGTTTTAGAAACCATGGAGTCATAAAGCGACTTAATCAAAGAATTTCTGATTTGGAAGAGAAGTTGGAGAAGAAATAAGGTATAAAAAAGAAGAGCCGCAATTCATGCGGCTCCGGGTAGCTTGTAATACCTTTCTCTAACTATTTATAGTATACGATATGATAAAACTTTTAGCAAGAGTGGTTTTAGAAAGCTTCTCTAAATCACTTTCTAGAACCTTCAGTACCCTAGGTGGGATTCGAACCCACATCGATTTCTTAGTTAGAGAAAGGCTTTATCCATTAAGCTACCAGGGTACTAAATTTGATTAAATATTAACATAGTTTGATTATTAATCAAATAATAAATATGATGAATGCTTCAAATATCAATCACTGCTGGGGAAATTTGATTGTCGAGGAATTAGCTCGATTAGGAGCGGACTACTTCTGTATTGCTCCGGGCTCGCGTTCTTCACCATTAACGATCCCTGCAGCGCAGAATAAGAAAATCAAAACCTGTGTTCATTTCGATGAACGGGGATTAGCATTTCATGCCTTAGGTTATGCATCTGTGTTTAAGAAACCTGTGGTTTTGATTTGTACTTCAGGAAGCGCTGTGGCAAATTTTCTTCCCGCGATTGTGGAAGCGTCTAAAAAGAAGGTTCCTTTGATTGTTTTGACAGCTGATCGACCACCGGAGTTGCGTCAAACGGGTGCAGTACAGACTATTGATCAGGTGGGAATCTTTGGGAAATATGTGAAACATTTTACAGATTTACCGTGTCCTGATTTGAAGATTAAACCTGAATTTGTTTTAACAACCATCGATCAAGCTTGGTATCAGGCTACACGTAACCCTTCTGGTGTCGTGCATATTAATTGCATGTTTCGAGAACCCCTGGCTCCTGTTAAAACAAAAGATAATTTAGCTTCCTACATGAAGTCACTCTCAGGTTGGATTAAATCCAACAATCCTTATACGTACTATACAAGCAGCGAACTATTTGGATTAAAAGACGCTCAAGGAATCGCTCTTGGTATTAATAGTATTAAGAATGGGTTGATTGTTGTTGGTAAGATTGGAAAGAATGAACAAAAAGAAGCTTTGCTCTTATCTGAAAAGTTAGGCTGGCCGATTTTTGCTGATCTTGTCTCCGGTATTCGATTAGGATCTAAACACAAGAATATCATTCATCATTTTGATCAAATTCTTTTATCATCGATGACAGGATTCGATGGGGTATTGCATTTAGGAGGACGAATTACTTCTAAACGCTATTATGAGTTTATTGAGAAGACACGCCCAAGTCAGTACATTATGGTTTTGAATCATGCTCTGCGTAATGATCCTACTCATCAAGTTAGTTTGCGCATAGAGTCATCTGTATCTAATTTTTGTCAGGCGATTATTCCTTTGTTGAAATCACGTAAACAAAGCCAAGC
>JAYTXU010000012.1:0-29583 GCA_043742785.1 Candidatus Omnitrophota bacterium | reverse complement strand
AAATCTCAATATATCTATTAACAAATATGAACCTTTACAGTTGTCTATATTGGTCTTCCTTATTGGTCTAAGATTCTTACCCATGTTAAATGTAATTGTTCCTTCTGGGCAAGATATGAGTATGCATGCTTATATTACCCAACTTATTGTGCACTCCAATGGGGTTCCTACGAATTATTATCCACTTCTTGGCGTAGAGAGTTTTAATTCATTTCCGGTAGGATTTCATACGCTTAGTGCACTAATTTCTTTATTAGATCATATTCCAGCTTATCGAAGTGTTTTTATAATGTCCTGTTTTACTTATGGTCTTTTGATATTATTTTTGTTCGTTTTCTTAAAGAACTTTGTTTCTTGGCCAGCAGCATTGATTTCCACGGTTTTTTTTAATTTTCTTACTACTAATCCTCAGGATTTTTCTGCTTGGGGAGGAACTCCGACGATTTTGGCTTTGTCATTCTTGGTTTTATCTTTGTGTTTCTTTGAGAAAATGATAAATAAAGAAGGTTTGTGGTTTACCGTGTGTAGTCCCTTTCTTATAGCAGCCATTTTATTGTGCCATGTCACAATATTTGTTCAGTCTCTGTATGTTTTTGGGATGTTTTCTTTCTTGTTACTAAGATTTGAAAAAGAAGACCGTCAGGTTGTAGGAAGGCAGTATATCTTTCTATTTCTTTTTACAGTAATTCTTTTGACGCCTTATCTTTTTAATTTGGATATTCAAATTAAAACACCAGCCACTATAGGATGGATCAAGGATTGGGTTAGAAATACTAATCAAGCCTGGCATGGTACTGTAGTGGATGCTTTTTGGTCGATACCATATTATATTTGCAATAGTTATGGTTTTATTGCAGAGAGGGCAGTTTTATTCTTTTTTATATGTTCTTTAGGATTTCTATTTTTTTTAAAGAGAGATTATAAAGCGGCTATTTTTTATTCTTTATTCTTGATTCTATCTTGTATTTTGATTCTTAATGCTCAGTATTGGATTTTGCCTTTTTCTTACATGATCTACCCTGAAAGGGTTGCAGTCATGACTATTATTCCGTTGAGCTTGTTTTTCGCTGATACGTTGAATACTGTTTTTTGTTTTTTGGAATATAAAAAGCTTAAAGCTGTCTTTTTCAAGGGTATTGTTCTTCTTATCATTGTTGGGACACTATCAGCTGCAGTTTTTTTTAATAAAATAAAATATATCCGAAACATCGTTCGACGAAGCTCTTTAACATCCGCGGATATGAAAGCCTTTGATTGGTTAAAGCAGAATGTGAAAGAGAAAGAGGTGATTAAGAATAGTTATTGTGATGCAGGAGTATGGATTCCTTCGATCCTTTTTATGCCTGTTACTGAAGCACATGTTAATGTGATTTATTTAGATAAAAGAAAGCCATTAAACACATCGACCTATGTTTATATTGGTAAGAAATCTGTATGTAAGGCCTCCTTAAATAAGAAGATATTTGATAAAGATTATCGGTATATAAAGGTTTATGATCAAGAGGATGTTCATATATATAAGATCAAGAATGTTTCTTAAGATGTATCAGATATAATATAAGGAAACAAAAGATCCCCCTAAAGTTGAAATTTTCAACTTGAAAAGTGTCTAGCAATTGGGGGAGAGGTCACACTATATAAAATTATTTTTTACTTGCAGGATAAGAACTCCTTGCTTATGATAACCCCCATGCAATTCAAAGATAAGGTTGTATTAATTACGGGAAGTACTCGCGGGATTGGTAGGTCTGTGGCGGAAGCTTTTGCTGCAGAAGGGGCTATGGTTATTATTATTGGCCGTAACCAGGAGCAAGTCTCTCAAACAGCTGCGGAAATCGTCCAAAAAGGTGGTTTGGCTGATGGATATGCTTGTGATGTGACTCAATTGGACCAGTGCCAAGAAACTGTCAATAAACTTCTTGACAAACATAAGTGCATTGATATATTAATCAACAATGCGGGAATTACACGTGACAATTTGCTCTTTCGTATCGATGATAATGACTGGGATGAGGTCTTAAAGGTTAACTTAAAAGGCACTTTTAATGTAACCAAGGTTGTAGCTAGGCCCATGCTCAAAGCTAAAAGCGGAAAAATTATTAGTATTGCCTCAGTCATTGGCATAACAGGGAATGTGGGGCAGTCCAATTATGCGGCAAGTAAAGCTGGTATTATAGGTTTTTCTAAATCAGTTGCTAAAGAGTTGGCCTCTCGTGGGATAACGGTTAATGTGGTAGCTCCCGGTTATATTCGCACAGAGATGACTGATAAACTTCCAGAAGCTGTTCAGAAAAAAGTTTTAGAGCATATTCCTTTACAAAGATTTGGGTCAGCATCAGATGTGGCTGGTGTGTGTTTATTCTTAGCATCCAAAGGGGCTGATTATATTACTGGTCAGACTATAGTAGTTGATGGTGGTTTGGCGATTTGAAAAAAGCAACATAAACTTCAAGGAGGCATCACAATGGCAGCAGAAGAGAAAATCAAGTCAATTATTGCAGAACAATTAGGTGTAAAACCCGAAGAAGTTACTGCAAAAGCATCTTTCGTAGATGATTTAGGTGCAGATTCTTTAGATACTGTTGAACTTATTATGGCACTTGAAGAAGAGTTTAATATTGAGATTCCCGATGAAGATGCTGAGAAGATGAAGGCTGTCGGCGATGTTATTAAATATATTGAAGATAAGGTTAACGTTTAAGATAGTATTGAAGCATTATTAATCTTTGCCCCCGCAGCTTTGCTTCGCAAAGCGAAACAGCGGGGGCAAAACTTTAAATAAGGGTTTTTGTTATGCAAAAAAAAAGAGTTGTTATTACAGGCATGGGAGTTGTCTCGCCAGTTGGAATTGGTGTTGAAAAATTTTGGAAATCTCTTGTTGAAGGGAAAAGCGGCGTTCGTCCGGTGACTCATTTTGATATCACAGGTTTTGATTCTCGTGTTAATGGTGATGTTATTGATTTTGACCCTTTGGCCCATTTTAATTCTAAAGATGCCCGCAACTTATCGCGTTTTATTCAATTTGGCGTCGTCGCTGCTAAAGAAGCTTTGGAACAATCAAAATTAGACATTCGTCAAATGGATCCGTACCGTGCTGGTGTTATTCTAGGTTCTGGTATCGGCAGTGTTTATTCAGCAGAAGAAGAATATGATAAAATTTTAAACAAAGGCCCTAGCCGTATTTCTCCATTTTTTATTACTCGTATGATTATTAATGAAGCGGCAGGTCAGGTTTCTATTAATAGTGGAGCGATGGGGCCATGCTTTGCTATTGCAACTGCCTGTGCAACCGCTAATAACTGTATTGGTGAAGGTATGCGTATGATTCAAGCGGGAGAGGTGGATGTGGTGATTGCTGGTGGAACAGAAAGTGCTACATCAAAGCTTGGTTTAGGTGGTTTCTGTGCTTTGAAGGCTTTATCTAAACATTATAATGATTCTCCTGAGAAGGCCAGCCGTCCTTTTGATTTGAATCGGGATGGTTTTGTTATGGGTGAGGGAGCAGGGGTTGTTATTATTGAAAGCTTGGAATTTGCCAAAGCTCGTGGTGCTCACATCATTGCGGAGTTGGCAGGTTACGGACGTACCGCAGATGCTTTTCATATTACAGCTCCTCATGAAGAAGGTTTAGGAGCTATTAAAGCTATGGAATTTGCGCTTAAAGATGCAGGTTTCAAACCGACTGATATTCAATATATTAATGCCCATGGAACTTCAACTAAGCTTAATGATCAGATTGAAACATTGGCTATTAAGAAAGTATTTGGAGATTATGCGAAGCAGCTTCCTATTTCATCGACGAAGTCAATGACAGGGCATCTTTTAGGTGCTGCTGGTGGTGTTGAATTGGTGGCGTGTATTATGTCGATTCGTGATCACATCGTTCATCCAACAATTAATTATGAAACTCCAGATCCTCTGTGCGATTTAGACTACGTACCTAATGTGGCCCGCAAGGTGAATGTAGATGTGGCTCTTTCAAATTCACTTGGATTTGGTGGCCATAACGCAACCTTGATTGTAAAGCGATTTAAAGAATAAGGCCAGCCTTCTAAAACTAATATTAAAGAATAGGAACTATTATGAAGACATATAAAATAGCAGTGATCGCTGGCGATGGTACAGGACCTGAGGTTGTTAGGGAAGGTCTCAAGGTTATGCAGGCGGCTGCTTCTAAATATGGTTTTAAATATGAAACGCATTCTTATGATTTCGGTGGCGAAAGATATTTGCGTACCAAGGAAGTATTGCCTGATTCAGCTGTTGGTGAGTTAAAGAATTTTGATGCGATTTATTTAGGAGCCATCGGTCATCCGGATGTGAAACCTGGAATTTTGGAAAAAGGCATATTACTTCGTTTGCGTTTTGATTTGGATCAATATATCAATCTACGTCCAGTGGCTCTTTATGATGAACGTTTTTGTCCTTTGAAGAATAAGAAACCAGCGGATATCGATTTTGTGGTTATTCGTGAAAATTCTGAAGGTTTATATAAAGGGCTCGGTGAATTTCAAAATAAAGGAACAGCTGATGAAGTGGCTATTCAGATTTCTCATAACACAAGAAAAGGTGTAGAACGTTGTATTCGCTATGCTTTTGAATATACTCGTGCGCATGGAAAAAGAAAAACACTAACGATGTGTGGTAAGACTAATGTTTTGACATTCGCTTGGGATTTGTGGGACAGAACATTTCATGAAGTAGCCCTTGAATATCCAGACGTTAAGACGGAATATATGCATGTAGATGCTACGACTATGTGGTTCGTCAAAAATCCGGAGTGGTTTGATGTGATTGTCACCGACAATATGTTTGGAGATATCATTACAGACTTAGGAGCGATGATTCAAGGAGGGATGGGAATTGCTGCTGGAGGAAATATTAATCCTGAAGGAGTTTCCATGTTTGAACCTATTGGTGGATCAGCCCCTAAATATACGGGTAAAAATGTTATTAATCCTTTGGCTGCTATTTGTGCAGGGGCTATGTTGTTAAAACAGATTGGTGAAACCAAAGCGGCTGATCAAATTGAAGCAGCTGTAAGGGAAGTTGTTTTAACAAAAATTAAAGATCTAGGTGCTGGGAAAATGGGATACTCGACTTCTGAAGTTGGAGATTTAGTAGTAAAAGGATTATAGTGTAGGGGTCGAGCATATTTAGACCCGTACTGGGAGATTAAAAATGAAAAAATATAATGTAGCTATCCTAGGAATTCGCGGGGCTGTTGGGCAATGTATGTACGCAATTGTCAAGGAGCGTAAATTCCCAGTTAATCAATTAGTTTTGATCTCTCCTTCCGGTGCAGGCGGACAATTGGATGGTATTAAGTATGTTCCACTTTCCAAGGACGTTTTCAATGGAATTGATATTGTTTTAGCTTCGCCTGGTGCTGAAATTTCTAAGGTATGGGGACCAATAGCCGCCAAAGCTGGAGCTGTTTATATTGATAATACTTCCCAATTCCGTATGGATCCGAACGTTCCTTTAGTTGTTCCTGAGGTTAATCCTGAGGATATCAAGAAGCATAAGGGGATTATTGCGAATCCTAATTGTTCGACGATACAAATGCTTGTTGCTTTAAAACCATTACACGATTACGGTAAGATTAAGCGTATTGTTGTTTCTACCTATCAAGCGGTATCTGGGGCAGGAGCAGAGGCTGTTTCTGAATTGGAGAATCAGATTAAGGGGAATATGACCAAGAAGAAGTTTGCGCATCAGATTGCTCATAATTTGATTCCTCAAATCGATGTGTTTACAGACAATTATTATACTAAGGAAGAAATGAAGATGGTTAATGAAACACGCAAGATGTTTCATGATTCTAAGATTCAGGTTTGTCCAACTTGTGTGCGTGTGCCGGTGAAGAACAGTCATTCAGAATCGATTAACATTGAAACTAAGAAGAAGATTACCCGTGCAAAGGCTATTCAACTCTTAAGCAAGGCTCCTGGAGTTAAGGTTGTTGATGATCTTAAAAAGTCCATTTATCCGCTTCCCATTATGGCTGATGGTAAAGACGAGACTTTTGTTGGCCGTATCCGTGAGGATATTTCAATTCCTAATGGTCTCAATTTGTGGGTTGTCTCTGATAATCTACGTAAAGGGGCTGCTTTAAACGCTGTTCAAATCGCAGAAATTCTTATAAAAAAATAATGTTACGTAATTTTAAGCTGACCTTGGAATACGAAGGGACCGACTTTTGCGGCTGGCAGTTTCAGCCCAACGGCCTTCGTACGATCCAAGATCATCTTGAGCAAAAGCTTGAACGTATTTTTAAGAAGAAGATACATTGCATTGGTTCCGGTCGCACGGATAGCGGGGTTCATGCTTTAGCTCAAGTGGTTCATTTTAAAGTGGATACTGTTATGAAGTGTAGCCAAATCCATAGAGCTTTGAATGCGTTCTTAGATAGAGATGTATCGATTGCAAAGATTCAGAATGTTCCGCTGGATTTTCATGCCCAGTACAGTGTGAAGAATAAAACCTATCGATACACCATCCTCAACCGCAGTTATCCATCCGCCCATTGGCGAAACAGAGCCTATTTTTATATGCACAAACTCAATTTGAATTTAATGCGTAAAGCTGCCCGTGATATTAAAGGAAAACACGATTTTAAGTGTTTTCAGGCTGCTTCCCAGCGTTCCAAAATTAAAAATACAGTGCGTACGATCAGTTCTTTGAATATTGTTAAAGAAGGGGATTTTATCCATATTTCTGTGACCTCGAACGGTTTTCTTTATCGCATGGTGCGCAATATTGTAGGCACCTTGTTAGCGGTCGGTTCCGGCAAAATCTCTAAAGATAGTATTCCTAAGCTTCTTAAAGGTAAAGACCGCAAATTATCTCCTCCCACAGCTCCAGCCCATGGGCTTTGTTTGATGCGTGTCCGGTATTAGCCAATTTTATCTATTTACGCAGTAAATTACTGCGTATTACTGTGAGTAATTTCCAAAATACTCACCTCCTGAGAGCATCGCTAACCCCATGAAACATGTTGATATTAAATAAGTTACAAATTCTTAAACTTACCGATTATCCTCAGGAGGCTGGAAGAGCAAACAGGATGTGAGTAAAACATGAGTAAAGTGTGAGTACTTTTATTTTACGCAGTAATTACTGTTTCAGATGCTAACTACGAAATCATTGACATTTCTCAGAAGCAATTGATAGTACCAAATTTTGACCTTGAAAGAGAACCTTTACAGCAAGGTTATCCATTGAATATCGGTGACATTGTTGAAGTTGATTTATCTGATAATCCTAAGTTCTCCGTAAGAAAAGCTGTTGCAACAATCTATAGTGTTGGAGGTGGATTTTTCTCCTTGGTGGCTCATGATGTTATTCATGGGAATATGGATTACATGGGGGGGCACGGTCTTTCGTGGCCTATGTATAACGAAGACCTTTCAAGTAAGATAAAAAAGATTACGATGATGATTAATGAGTTGTCGGTAGTCGGTGGAAGAAAAGCAGACGAAGCAATGAACGTTGATGAAGTGATACGAGGTGGTATCGACCTCAACGCTAAGAATATGGGCTTAGATGTTACCAAAGATGGTAATGGCGTTGAAATAAAGTTTGACCCAGCCATGGTTGCTGAATTCCAGCAAGGCGATTTTTCTGGTATCGTACCCGTCATTATCCGCATTACACCCATTGATAATGTCCTACCTATCTTAGGTTTACAAGTAAATTCTTAACCCCAGTTTTTAACCTTTACGCTCTCTATAAACTGTGCTAAAATGCGACCTTTCTTGATCTAACTTTTAGGAATGGTTTAATTTATGAAGAAATACAACTCAATAATATCCAAATTTAAGAGCCAGCATGTTTTGGTTATTGGTGACCTAGTTCTAGACCAATACATCAAGGGATCGGTTAGCCGTATTTCTCCGGAAGCGCCGGTTCCTATCGTGCTTGTGCAAGAGATTTTTTATACTCCAGGTGGTGCTGCTAACGTAGCTAATAATTTGGCAAGTTTAGGAGCTAAGGTAAGTTTGGTGGGTAAAATTGGGGAAGATATTGAAGGGATTATTCTAAAGAAAGAATTAACTAAGCGTGGTATTCATACACAGGGTATTTTTGCAGATTCAAGTATACCCACCATTTTAAAAACACGTATCATTGCTCAGCATCAGCAAATGGTTCGAGTGGATCGTGAAGGGGTATTAAAAGAGGGGCAAGATAAAATAAAAAAGACAAAGATATTGCCATTCCTTCGTCGGAATATTAGAAATTATAATGCTATTGTCATTTCTGATTATCATAAAGGCATGATTGATTTAAATTTACTTAATGAGATTCATGAATTAGCTCGTAAGAATAAAGTTATAATAATTGTTGATCCTAAAGTGGAAGATTTAAGATTTTATGGTCAGGTTTCAAGCATTACTCCCAATAAAAAAGAAGCGGAGACGTCTCTTAAATTATTTTCTGAAGAAGCCCGCAAGGTCTTTGGTATTGTTTCAGCAAAGTTAGATACAAAACAAGAAATTGAAGCCAATGGGCAAGGTCTTCTTAAATTTTTAGGTGTGGATTCACTTTTGATTACCTTAGGCGAACAGGGTATGTATTTGTTTGAGCATAATAAAGAGCCTTTTCCTATTGCTACACGCGCTCAGGAAGTGTTTGATGTTTCTGGTGCAGGAGATACTGTTATTTCTGTGTTTGCTTTAAGTCTTGCCGCTGGGGCTAATCGTCGTGAGGCCGCAGATATTGCTAATTATGCAGCAGGTGTTGTAGTTGGAAAAATGGGAGCGGTGGCTATTGAGTTGGATGAATTAAAGGTTGCGATCAAGAAAAAATGAAAACAATAGGTGTTATCCCAGCTCGATATGCTTCAACCCGATTTCCAGCTAAGGTCTTAGCTAAAATTGACGGTAAACCGATGATTCAGTATGTTTGGCAAAAAGCTAATCAGTGCAAACAATTAGATGAAGTTCTGATTGCCTGTGATCATGAACAAGTATTTCAAATTGCTCAAGGCTTTGGGGCTCGTGTGGTGATGACAAATCCTAATCATCCTTCAGGAACAGATCGGATCGCCGAAGCTGTTGAAAATTTAAGTGTTAGTATTGTCGTTAATATTCAAGGGGATGAGCCTTTCATCGATCCTCTTACGATTGATCATTTAGCGGCTCTTTTAAAAAATGATTCTGAGTGTCTAATGGGAACGGTGATTAAAGAAATTCAAGATGAAGCTGATTTTTTAAATCCTAATGTAGTTAAATGTGTCACGGATGTTAATGGATATGCGCTTTATTTTTCACGAGCTTCGATCCCGTATCCTCGTAGCCTAGGAACAAAAAGATATAAACATTTAGGTCTTTATGCCTATCGTAAAGATTTCTTAATGAAGTATAAGAATTGGTCTAAAGGAATTTTAGAAAGTACTGAAGAGTTAGAACAGTTAAGAGTATTGGAAAAGGGTTATCGAATTAAAACTGTTATCACTTCCGCAGATTCAATGGCTGTGGATACACCAGAAGATTTAGAAAAGGCACAAGCATGGTTCGCACAATTAAAATAAATAACATATTGTTTGGTGGCAAACATCCGTTCGTATTAATTGCGGGCCCATGTGTGATTGAATCCAAAGAAGGCGCATTTAAGATTGCTCGTGATATTCAGAAGATCACTAAGAAACTAAAGGTTCCGTTTATATTTAAAGCTAGCTACGATAAGGCGAATCGCACCTCGATTGATTCTTTCCGCGGTCCTGGGATTGTGGAGGGTTTGAGGATTCTAGCAAATATTAAGCGTGAATTAAATGTGCCTATTCTTTCTGATGTGCATTGTCGTCATGATATTGAATTAGCGGCAGAAGTTCTAGATGTTATTCAAATTCCAGCTTTCTTATGTCGTCAGACAGATTTGATTGTCGCTGCTGCGAAATCAGGAAAGGTTGTTAATGTTAAAAAAGGACAGTTTTTAGCACCGTGGGATATGAAGGGTGTTATTAAGAAAATGGAAGAGGCTGGGAATCGCCGTTTGTTGCTCACTGAACGAGGGGTTTCATTTGGTTACAATAATTTAGTTAGTGATTTTCGCTCGCTTGAAGAGATGAGAAAGATGGGTTACCCAGTTATTTTTGATGCCACACATAGTGTTCAGCAACCAGGTGGATTAGGTCATGCTTCAGGAGGAAAGAGTGAGTATGTTCCTTTATTGGCTAGATGCGCAGTGGCGGCCGGAGTTGACGGTATTTTTTTAGAGACGCATCCAAATCCATCTAAATCTTTATCCGATGGGCCTAATATGATTCCACTAGGTCAATTAGAGAAATTGTTAAAAGATTTAGTCGCTATCGATAAGGTTATTAAAAAATCATGTTAAAACGTGCTGCTGAAGTTATCAATATTGAAGCATCTGCTGTTAAGGGTTTGCTTAAACACTTGGATGGTAATTTTACAAAGGCTGTTAATTTGATGGCTCAATGCCCCGGACGGGTAATTATTACGGGCATGGGTAAGACAGGTATTGTGGGTCGTAAAATTGCTGCTACTTTATCTTCAACAGGAACGCCTAGTGTGTTTATGCATAGTGCAGAAGCTGTTCATGGAGATTTAGGTCAGGTAACTTCCAAAGATGTGTTAATTGTAATTTCTCAAAGCGGTGAGACAGAAGAAACAACAAGACTTTTACCCTTGATTAAAAAAATGGGTGCAAAGACAATTGCTATCACAGGTAAAATTCATTCCACTTTAGCTAAACATAGTGATGTGGTCTTAAGTGTGGCTGTTGCCAAAGAAGGATGTCCGTTGGGCTTGGCCCCGATGGCTTCAACAACAGCAACCTTGGTTATGGGGGATGCATTAGCTGCTTGTTTAATTGATCGTAAAAGTTTTAGAAAAGAAGATTTTGCTCTTTATCATCCTGGTGGCACTTTAGGACGAAGGCTTTTACTTAAAGTCGAAGATATTATGCGCAAAGATGGGCAGTTAGCTAAGGTTAAAGCATCTCTGAAGGTTAAGGATGTTCTTTTGGCTATTACCAAAGCTCGTTGCGGCTGTGCTTGTGTTGTTGATGCAAAAGGAGTTTTATTAGGAATCTTTACAGATGGTGATTTACGTAGACACTTAGAAGACGGTTCTTTAGTTTTGGCAAAAAATGTTGGAGACGTTATGACAAAGAAACCAACAGCTATTACCAAAGATCAATTGGCTGCACAAGCTTTTGATATATTAAAAACTAGAAGAATTGATGAGCTTCCTGTGGTTGATAAGAATAAGAAGTTAGTTGGTTTGGTAGATGTTCAAGATTTGTTGAAGGCAGGGTTGGTATAATGAATCAGGAATGTTTAAAGAAGATTAAGATATTAATTTTAGATGTTGATGGGGTTTTAACGGACGGCGGTATTATTATTGATTCTAATGGGGTTGAGACTAAGCGTTTTAATGTGCAGGATGGATTGGGTTTGATTGTTTGGAAGAAATGTGGTTTTAAATCTGCGATTATTTCTGCTCGTCAGTCAGCTGTGGTGGCTCATCGAGCGAGTGATTTAGAAATAGATAAAGTTTTTGTAGGAGTTTATCCTAAGATAAATGCTTATGAGACAATTCTTAAAGAATGGAATGTTAAGGATGAAGAAGTTTGTTTTATTGGCGATGATTTACCGGATTTAGGAATCTTAAAGCGGGTAGGATTCTCAGTGGCTGTTGATAATGCTGTTTTTGAAGTTAAGTCAATTGTTGATTATGTTAGTTCTAAAAAAGGTGGAGAAGGCGCTGTTAGAGAAATTATTGATTTAATCCTCAGAGATCAAGGAAAAGATATTGTACAAATTTATGAAAATTAAATCCTTATTTGTAATGATGGTGATTGCATTTTGTTTTGTTGGTTTTGCTTTAGCAGCAGATGAAACAACCAACAGCGTTGTTAATAGTACTGTTAGCGACAGTGGTGTGCAGCAGCAATTAGAAGGCTTTAATCTCAATGGGTATAATAATACTGGGCAAAAAACTTGGGAAGTTAAAGGTGACAAGGCAGATGTTTCTGATGAAAAAATAAAGATTACTAATGTGGATGCTAATTTTTATGGAAAAGAAAATGCTAATTTAACTTCGAAGAATGGGACGATTAATAAAACCAGCGGTGAAGTGCATTTACAAGATGATGTTGTTATTACAGCAGATCGTGGCACAAAAATGACGACGGATAGTATAGATTGGGATAGGAATAAAGATGTTATTTCAACTAAGGATCCTGTCAAGATTACAGATGATCAAGGGGTGGTGACGGGGAAAGGTTTGACCGCTCATCCTAATTTAAAACAAGCTTCAATTAATAAAGATGTCAAAGCGGTCATTAATACCGCTGCTAGTAATAATAAAGGGATTAATAATTCTCAGAAACTGACTATTACTTGTGATGGCTCTATGCAGATGGATCAGTTGAAAATGCATGCGACATTTTCAGATAATGTTGTTGCGCTAGAAGAGTCTACAGGCCGTCAATTATATACAGATAAGATGGAAGTGTGGTTTGATGATAAAAATAAGAAGATCAAGAAGGCGATTTGTAAGGGGCACGTGAAGGTTGTTCAAGGGGATAATGCTAGTTATGCGGATGAAATGATTTATTCAGGTGAAGATGAGAAATTAACCATGACGGGTCGTCCTAGAATTGTTTTTGATACAGCTAGCGCTAAAGGCGAAGGCTTATTTCAGCAAATGGGAAAATAGAATGCGTTTATTAGAAGCTAAGAATCTTGTTAAAATCTACAATGGTCGCCGTGTTGTAGATGGTTTAACCATTTCCGTTGGTCGTTCTGAGATTGTGGGATTGTTGGGTCCCAATGGAGCAGGTAAGACCACCTCTTTTTATATGGCTGTTGGTATTGTTGCTCCGGATGAAGGTCAGATTATTTTTGATCAGGAAGATATTACAAAAATGCCTATTCATGAGCGTTGCCGTTTGGGGATGGGGTATTTGGCTCAAGAATCATCTATTTTTAGGAAACTAACAGTTGAACAAAATATTCTAGCAATTTTAGTAACCTTACCTATTGGTCCTACAGAACGTAAACGTCGTTTGGAATCTTTATTAGAAGAGCTTAATATTTCTCATTTAGCTAAATCTAAGGCATATACGCTTTCTGGTGGGGAACGTAGACGTTTAGAGATTACCAGAGCCTTGGTGACTAATCCTTCATTTTTATTGTTGGATGAGCCTTTTTCTGGTATTGATCCTATTGTTGTAGCGGAAGCACAAGAAATTATTAAAGATTTAAAGAAAAAGGGATTGGGTATTTTGTTAACAGATCATAATGTTAGAGAAACGTTAGCAATTACCGATCGTGCCTATTTGGTAGCTGATGGGCGTTTGTTAATTTCGGGAACAGCGCAGGATTTAATTAATGATCAGAAAGCTAGAAAGATTTATCTAGGCGAGAAGTTCAGCATGTAAGGGCCGAGCCTTTGTGCCGATCCAAATAGGGAGAACGTAGAGGGTTCTTCCGTAAATATTAAAATGAAAGGGTGTAGTCAAATGAAAGTTGAAGTTAAGAAAACAGATGGTTTAAAACGTGAATTAAGCTTTGAAATTCCTCGTGAGAGAGTTTCTAAAGCAATGGATGAAGTTTATGTTGAAATTGGTAAGCATGCCCAAATTAAAGGTTTTCGTCCAGGTAAGGTTCCTCGTAATATTTTAGTAAGTTCTCATGGAAAATTAGCTCAAGACGAAACTATTAAGAAGCTTATTCCGGAAGCTTATCATCAGGGTATTGGTGAACAAAAATTAGATCCTATTGATTTGCCAGAAATTTCTAATGTTGATTTGAAAGATGGAATTCTAACTTTTACGGCGACTTTAGATATTCGTCCTGAAATCAAGATAGATCGTTATAAGGGGATCAAGGTAAAGCCTCAAGATAATAAAGTGACTGAAGAAGATCTTAATAAAACCTTGGAATTTTTTAAAAAAGGTCAAGGGGATAAAGAGGTAGCTATTGATGATGCTTTTGCTAAAGGTATGGGTTTTCCTTCCCTCCAGGAATTTAAGGATGCTTTAAGTCGTCAGCTTCAGATGGATAAAGATCGTAAAAATCGTAGCGAAATAGAGAATCAAATTGTTGAAGAGTTGTTAAAAAATGCTAAATTAAGTGTTCCTCAATCCTTGGTTAAGCGTCAATTGGTTTATCGTACACAAGAAACGCTCAAACGTTTTAAAAATCAGGGCTTATCTGCTGATGAACTTAAGAATAAGGAAGAAGAAATTCGTAAAGAATTAGAAACTGTTGTTGAAAGGGATGTTAAAGTTTATTTGATTCTAGAAGAAATTGCTAAAATAGAGAAGATTGAAGTTAAGGAGAATGAACATATTGCATCTAAAGTCATAGAGCTTTTGTTAAAGGAAGCTAAATGGGAGGAAGCTAAGTAATGGAGAAATCACAATTATTGGTTCCAATGGTCGTTGAAAAAACTGGTCAAGGAGAACGTGCGTATGATATTTATTCGCGTCTACTTAAAGAACGTATTATCTTCTTGGGTACGGGGATTGATGATCATGTCGCTAATTTGATTATTGCGCAGTTGTTATATTTGCAATCTGAAGATAAAGATAAAGATATTTATGTTTATGTCAATTCACCTGGTGGTTCTGTTACGGCTGGTTTGGCTATTTATGATACGATGCAATATATCAAGCCTGATGTTTCTACGATTTGTATTGGTCAAGCGGCTAGTATGGGAGCGGTGCTTTTGACAGCGGGTACAAAGGGAAAGCGTTTTGCTCTTCCTAATGCTCGTATTATGATTCATCAACCTTGGGGTGGAGCGCAAGGAACAGCTTCTGATATTTCTATTCAAGCTCAAGAAATTTTACGTATGAAAGATGAGCTTAATAAAATATTAGCTAAGCATAGTAGTCAAGATGTAGAAAAAGTTAAGAAAGATACTGATCGTGATTTTTTTATGTCTGCTCAAGAATCTAAAGATTACGGACTTGTTGATGGAGTGATTACTCATTTTGGTGAAGCAAAATAGATAAAAGTTTAGAAAGGAAAATACGATGAAACGCAATTTGTTGTTAACACCAGGTCCAACACAGGTGCCGTCGAATCTATGTGCTGCGTTGGGAAAGCCGATCATTCATCATCGTACACCTGCGTTTCAGGATAATATTAAGCAGGTGGTAGAAGGATTAAAAGAAGTTTATCAAACAAAAAATGATATCTACATTTTAACTTCTTCTGGTTCTGGTGCCATGGAGGCGGCTGTTGTTAATTTGCTTTCTTCTGGAGATACAGCGATCGCTGTTGATGGAGGCAAGTTTGGTGAACGTTGGGTTGAATTGTGTCAAACTTATAAAGTTAAAACAATTGTGTATAAGGTTCAATGGGGTAAGGTTCCCACTGCTGAAGAAATTAAAAAATTATTAGCAGCTCATCCAGAGACAAAAGCTGTTTTTATTACTTTAGCGGAAACATCTACTGGCGTTACTCCTAATGTTAAAGCTATTGGTGATGTTGTTAAAGAAACAAAGGCTGTTTTAGTGGTTGATGCGGTTTCTGGGTTGGCTGTTCAGGAAATTAAAACGGATGAATGGTATTGCGATGTGGTTGTTTCTGGATCACATAAGGGATTAATGCTTCCTCCAGGGTTAGCTTTCGTTAGTGCTAGTACTAAGGCTATTGAATTAATTAATCAATCAACAACGCCTAAATATTATTTTGATTTGAAAGAATGTAAAAAGGCTATGGAGAAGACAGATACTCCATTTACTCCAGCTATTGGCGTTTTAATTGCATTAGTTGATAGTCTTAGCATGATTAAAAAAGAAGGTTTGCAGAATATGTTCGCTCGTTATGCACATCTAGCGAAGGCTACTCGTGCTGGTTGTTCCGCGATTGGTTTGACATTATTTCCTGATGCTAATTGTGCGACTAATGTTCTAACTGCGGTTAATCTTCCTTCAGGTATTGATGGAGAAAAGTTAATTAAGACTATGCGCGATACCTATGGGATTACTTTCGCTGGTGGTCAAGATCATCTTAAGGGTAAGGTTATTCGTATGGCTCATATGGGGGCCTTGGATGAATATGATATTTTGACAGGTTTAGCATGTTTAGAAAAAGTTTTGTATCAAATGGGACATAAATTTGAATTAGGAGCGGCATTAACAGCTGCGCAAAAAGTGTTAAATCAGAGATAGAAATGAGGGAATGTATGTATAAGGTGCTTATTAGCGACAAACTTGAAAAAGAAGGATTAGATATTTTAACAGCTGACAAGAGTTTTCAAGTAGATTGTAAATTTGGTATTACAGCCACAGAACTTAAGAGTATTATTAAAGATTATCATGCTTTAATCGTTCGTTCAGGGACTCAGGTGACAGCTGAGATTATTGAAGTGGCTGATAAACTTAAAGTTATTGGTCGCGCCGGTGTGGGTTTGGATAATGTGGATTTATTTGCAGCTACCAAAAAAGGTATAGTTGCTATGAATACACCAGCAGGCAATACCACATCAACTGCTGAGCATACTATGAGTATGATTATGGCGCTGTCACGTAATATTCCTCAAGCAGTAGCGTCTTTAAAAGCAGGAAAATGGGAACGTTCTAAATTTACTGGTGTAGAGCTTTATGGTAAAACACTAGGCGTTATTGGTTTAGGTCGTATCGGAACAACAGTTGCTAAGATGGCTCAGGCCTTTGGTATGGTAACTGTAGGGTATGACCCTTATCTTTCTGCTGATATTGCAGCTAAGAATGGAATCCAATTAGTTGAGCTTGATGAAATTTATAAGACAGCTGATTACATCACCGTGCATATTCCTAAGACGGATGAAACAACTAATATGATTGGTGATAAACAGATCGCTTTGATGAAGAAAACAGTGCGTCTAGTTAATTGCGCGCGCGGTGGGATTATTGAAGAGCAAGCTTTAATCAAGGCTTTGCAGGAAAAGCGTATTGCTGGAGTTGCGGTGGATGTTTATGATGTGGAACCTCCTGATTTTAATTCACCTCTTTTTAAATTAGATAATTGCATTACTACTCCACATTTAGGGGCTTCTACTTCTGAAGCTCAGGTGAATGTGGCTATTGAGATTGCTCATGCGGTTAAAGATGCTCTTTTAGGTCGTGGTATTCGTAATGCTGCTAATTTTCCATCACTTTCTGCAGAGGCCTATAAAGCCATCGAACCTTATTTAGATTTGGCTGATAGAATTGGTAAATTTTCTGGTCAGTTAGTGCAGGGACGTATTAAAGAAGTTAAGATTACCTACAGTGGTTCGATAGCCAAAGAAAAAGTCTCTGCAGTAACTATGGCTTTGGCTAAGGGTTTATTGGCTCCTGTATTAGGAGAGACAGTAAACACGGTTAATGCTATGAATATGATGAAGGAACGTGGTGTTAATGTGCAAGAGATTGTTTCGACTCAAGAAGGTGAATATGTGAATGCGATTGCTTTAGATATCAGTACGGATAAAGATTCTTTTTCTTTGTTAGGAACATTATCTAATAATAAACAGCCACGTATTGTTAAAATAAATAGTGTTTATGTAGAGGCAACTCCAGCAGGACACATGCTGTATATTAACAACAATGATAAGCCAGGGATTGTAGGAGTGATAGGTACGATTTTAGCGCAGTCTAATATTAATATTGCAGGTATTACCTTGGGGCGTGAAAATCAAGAAGGGGTTGCAGTCAGCGTTGTAAATGTTGATAGTGAAATTCCGGAATCTGTGATTTCTCACTTAAGACAAACTAAAAATATCTTATTTGTTAAGGCTGTTAAGGTTTAGTAATTATGGCTGGAGATTTATGGTGGATACCATTGGCAGCTGGTCTCAAAGATGGGATTAATCCATGTTTGTTAATTACTGCAGCTTTGATTCTTTTAGGGTTATTGTGGTTTAAAAAAGTAGGAATTAATCAATTATGGGTTTTACTTTTGATGGTGTCTATTATTTTAAGTAGTTTTCTCTTCAATTGTGGTTTCTTAGAAAAGATTGTATTAAACAAGTCTTTTCAGTTTCTAGCTCGAGGTGTATATGTTGTATTGTCTATTGGAGTGGGTTTGCAAGGATTTAAATTTCTAAAGCAATGGTATAGTTTGTCTAAAGGAAATAAGATTGCTTTTGAAGGGCCTATTAAAATAAAGGCTCCAGCAATTGGTTTGATATTTTTTCTTATTTTAATTGGATTCTTATTAAGTTTGTTATCTTCTTTATGGCCAGTTAATTATTACATCATGGTTTTTAGTATTTATATGATGATGCCAGGGCAACTTATTTCTTTAGGTTCCTTGATTTTTATTTATACTGTGTTAACTTTATGGGTTGTTTATATGGTCATTTTTGTTCCATGTTTGGAAGTTAGAAATCAAAGATTGTTTAAAATTATTGCAGCGGCGATATTCTTATCCGCATCGTTAAGTATCATAGACATCGTTTTTATGAAAGGTTAATAACTCATGAATCTTGTTGTTGTTGGAGCCCAATGGGGCGATGAAGGTAAAGGGAAATTAATTGATATTCTTTCACAGGATGTTGACATTACTGTGCGTTATCAAGGAGGCAATAATGCCGGACATACGGTTATTGTGGGAGAGAAAGAATATGTTTTTCATTTAATTCCTTCTGCTATTTTAAGGCCTTCGAAAACTTGTATTATTGGAAATGGCGTTGTTATTGATCCTAAGGCTTTATTAGAGGAAATTGATGGTCTAAAAAAGCGTGGGCTTCCCATGACGAATCGTCAGTTAAAGATTTCTTGTATAGCTCATGTAGTCATGCCGTATCACAGGGTTATTGATCAATTAAGAGAAACAAAACGTGCTAATAAAATTGGTACGACAGGTCGAGGCATTGGACCTTGTTATTCTGATAAAATTGGACGAATGGGCATTCGAATAATTGATTTGCTTAATCCTGGTGTTTTAAAAGCAAAGCTACAAGATAATTTGAATGAAAAGAATGATATTTTTACCAAGGTTTATTCTCATCAAACGTATGATTTTAAGAAAATTTATCAAGAATATTTAGCTTATGGACGTAAATTAGAATGTTACATTTGTGACACTTCTTTATTCTTAAATGATGCTATGGATCTCAAAAAGAAAGTTCTGTTTGAAGGAGCTCAAGGTACATTTTTAGACGTTGATTTTGGTACGTATCCTTTTGTTACTTCTTCTAATTCAACGATTGGAGGAGTTTGTTCTGGGACAGGTGTTCCTCCTACAAGGATTGGCAAGGTTATTGCTGCTGTTAAAGCTTATACGACACGTGTAGGAGAGGGTCCTTTTCCAACTGAATTTGATCAAAAAATGAATGATATTATTCGTGCTAAAGGCCATGAATTTGGATCTACAACAGGCAGGCCAAGACGTTGTGGTTGGTTTGATAGTGTTTTAGTACGCTATGCGGCTATTATTAATGGAGCTACGGATTTAGCTATTATGAAACTTGATGTTCTAGATGGTCTTGAAACTCTGAAAATAGCTGTTGCTTATAAGTATAAGGGGAAGACTTATAGAGATTTTCCTCATGATTTCGAGGTTTTGTCAAAGGCAGATATTGTTTATGAAACAATGAAAGGATGGAAGGAAAGTACCAAGGATGCTCGTCAATATAAACAGCTTCCTGTTAATGCTCGTCGATATGTTGAGCGACTGGAGAAGCTTGTAGGAGTTAAGGCTAAATATATTTCCGTTGGCTCAAAGCGTGATCAAATTGTAGTGCGTTGACGCTTGACTTTAAAGTAACCCTATGTTAATTTGAAACGTAAATTTTTTTAATTATTTTTAAGGAGGATTAAAATGCGTGCTTTTAAAGTAATGTTTGCCACTTTTGTTTTGGCTCTTGTAGCCATTATGGGACTTTCAGGTTGTACGGTTATTTTTCAAAAGGGACGTCGTACGGATATAGAGAAGATTTCTAAGCTTAGGAATGATTTAAGTGAACTTGAAAGAGCTAAACAAGAATTAGAAAAACGTTTAAAAGATGAAATTAATGATAAACAAGTCAAGGTTGAGATGCAAGATAAAGGGCTCGTTATTACCTTTGTTGCTGAAGTTTTATTTGATTCAGGTAAGGCGAAATTGCGTCAAGTGTCTCTTGCTAAATTAGATAAAGTGGCGGGAGTTTTAAATACAACCGTTGCTGATCTTAATATTGGAATTGAAGGACATACGGATAATCAACCTATTAAGAAATCAGGTTGGACATCTAATTGGGAGTTATCGACTGCTCGTGCTTTAAGTGTTTTACATTATTTAAGTGAACAGCGTGTTAATGAACCTAGACTATCAGCTATTGGTTATGGTGAATATAGGCCTGTTGCATCTAATGATGCAAAATCAGATCGTCAAAAAAATCGTCGAGTAGAGATTGTAATTTTGCCAAAGGTTGAAAAGACTCAGGCAGAAACTTCTGAGACTGCTCGATAGGAAAGAAGTTTTTAATACAGTTTGGCTGATTATATGAAAAAAGATATTTTTCTTGTTATTTTAGGTCTCTTTTGTGTTGGTCTTATAGTTGCTCTTGTTGGTGTTTTAGAAAAAGCAAATAAAGTAAATAAAAGTTTAGATGAAGAGCGCTATGGTCGCATGGTTGCAGAAGAAAGTTTACAAAAGAATTCAGCAAAATTAAGCATCTTAGAATCACAGCTTAAAAAGGCTAATGAGAAGATGAAGAATGTTCAAGATCTTATCGATAATCAAAAATCAGCTAATGTTGATTTACAAAAGCAGTTTCAAGAGGTAAGTGATCTTAAAGCTGATTTGGAAGCTAAATTAAAAATTGCTTTAGAAGAAAAATTAGTTAACAATTCTGTAACAGCAGCAGTACAGTAATCAAGTAAGACTCTGCGGGCGTTCGGTTGGTTTTAAGGATGGGGGATAATGAATCCCCCATTTTATTTATGACGACAAAATTAATCCCACATCATGTGGCAATAATAATGGATGGTAATGGACGTTGGGCTAAAGCACATCGATTAAATCGTTCACAAGGTCACTTGGAAGGTTTGAAAAGACTTGAAGAAATTGTTCTTGAGGCTTCTCGCAGTGGCATTAAAGTTTTAACTTTGTACGCATTTTCTACAGAAAATTGGAATCGTCCTCAAGATGAAGTTACTTTATTAATGAGGACGTTAATTTCAGCTTTAAGTCAAAGAGCTAAAGATTTTCATAAAGAAGGCATAGTGATTCAATTTATTGGAAGGCGTCAAGGGGTTCCAGATGCTGTATTAGAAGCTATTGATAAGGCAACAGTTTTAACTAAAAAGAATGAAAGAATGATATTAAATATAGCTTTTAATTATGGAGCTCGAGCAGAAATAATTGATGCAATAAAAACAATTCATCAAAAAGTTGCAAAAGGTGAGATTAGTATTGATGATATTGATGAAAAGAGTTTTGGATCTTATCTGTATACTAAGAATCATTCAGAAGTAGATTTACTAATTCGTACTTCAGGTGAATTGCGTATTAGTAATTTTCTGCTTTGGCAAATATCTTATGCGGAATGTTATTTTACTACTAAATTTTGGCCGGAATTTACGATCGAAGAACTTCATAAAGCTTTAAAAGACTTTTCAAATCGTGAACGTCGATATGGGAGTGTTTTATCTACCGTTTGAAATCTGTTGTTTGGTAGAGGAGGAAAAATAGATTATGTCTTATCAACGAGTATTTTCAGCTATAGTGATGACTGTTGTAACCGCCTTGGCGGTTATCAATAATTATGTTTTTATTGCGGTTATTTGTTTTTTGACAGCTGGTGGTCTTTATGAATTCTTCTATATGGTCAAGAAGAAAGAAGTGCCAATTTATAGTTATGTAGGGATTTAAATTGGTTTATTGATTCCAATTTCTATTTTCACACATTTTGAGTTAACTAAAAATTGGGAGTTGTTGTTTATTGTTATTGCTTTTCTACTTATTTTATTTATGCAGTTTGCAAGACAAGATAATAAGAATGCGATTCTGGGTTTATCAACAACACTCTTTGGTGTTTTGTATGTTTCATGGTTCTTTAGTTTTTTGGTAAAGATACGTTTATTGTTGCCAGGAATGGAAGGGGTTAAGTTATTAGGGTTTATTTTATTAGTAACTAAATCCGGTGATGTGGGAGCTCTTTTAATCGGTACGACGATTGGCAGGCATCCTCTTATACCTAAGGTTAGTCCTAACAAGTCTGTAGAGGGAACATTAGGTGGAATTCTTGTTAGCTCTTTAACAGCTGTTATGTGTTGTTCTTTTTTACCTTTAGAAATTCATTTTCCTCTGTGGCAGATTGCTTTAATGGGGATGTTTTTTGGATCTTTGGGGCAATTGGGTGATTTATCAGAATCTTTAATAAAAAGGGATTGCGGAGTCAAGGATTCAGGTAAACTTTTTCCTGGTTTAGGTGGTGTTTTGGATATGATTGATAGTCTTTTATTCTCGGCTCCTGCTTTCTATTTATATATGAGTTCAACAATTAAGACCTTGCAATAATGATATGATGCCTCAACGTTTGGCTATTTTAGGTTCTACAGGTTCTATCGGAGTTAATGCATTAAAGGTTGTGGATTGGAACCCTAAACGTTTTAAAGTTGTTGCATTAAGCGCTTATAACAATGTTTTACTATTAAAAGAACAAATCAGAAAGTATAAGCCGACTTATATAGCAGCAAAATTTAAAGATTTACCAGAGTTAAAAAAAGAATTTAGTTCTTTGAAATTAAAATTTTTTGATGTTGAATCTGAAGTTCAATATTTAGCTGGTCTGAAAGAAATTGATACTGTTCTTTTAGCGATGCGTGGAGCAGGAGCCTTGGCCCCTTTTTTAGAGGCTGCTCGTGCGGGAAAAAGAATAGCTCCTGCTAATAAAGAAGCTTTAGTGATTGCAGGTGATATTATTATAAAGGAAGTGCGAAAGCACAAAGCGGAAATTATTCCAATCGATAGCGAACAAAGTGCTATCTTCCAGTGTCTTTCTGGACAAAAAGCTCTAGTTAAGAAGGTGCATTTGACAGCTTCTGGTGGGGCTTTACGAAATATTTTTAGTAAAGATTTCTCTAAAATGACTGTAAAGGATATATTAAAACATCCTCGTTGGAGTATGGGGCCTAAGATTACAGTAGATTCAGCTACATTAATGAATAAAGGGTTTGAATTTATTGAAGCTCAAAAACTTTTTAGTTTAGCGTTTGATCAGATTAATATTGTAATTCATCCGGAAGCGATTATTCATTCAATGGTGGAATTTGATGATGGATCTATTTTGGCTCAGCTAGCTGTAACCGATATGCGTTTACCGATTCAATATGCATTAACGTATCCTGAGCGTTTTAAAACAGGGCTTAAGCCTTTGGATTTAGTAAGTTTAAAGTCTTTAACATTTGAGAAACCAGATTTAAAGAAGTTTCCTGCTTTAGGTTTGGCCTTAGAAGTAGCTTCTCAGGGAGGAACGTTGCCTTGTGTTCTTAATGCGGCTGATGAGGAAGCTGTCGAAGCTTTTTTAAAAGGAAGAATTAAATTCACATCTATATTTAAAGTTGTTGAGAAAGTTATTTCTTGTCATAAATTAATAAGAAATCCATCTCTTTATGATGTTTATGCTGTAGATAAGTGGGCTAGAACACAAACAAAGGAAATATTATGGCGTTATTAGTTTTTATTATAATCTTAAGCATTCTTATTGTTGTGCATGAGTGGGGTCATTTTATCACTGCTAAAAAGTGTGGTGTAAAAGTGGATCAATTTTCTTTGGGTTTTGGTCCTCAATTATTTAGTAAGATGATTGATGGGACTGAGTTTTGTTTGTGTCTTATTCCTCTTGGTGGTTATGTCAAAATGGCGGGGGATGATCGTTCTTCTGTAACCGGGAAATCTGATGAATTTCTTTCTAAGACAGTAGGTCAGAAATCTTTAATTGTCTTAATGGGGCCCGTTGTTAATCTCATTTTAGCTTATCTCTGTTTCTGGTTAGTTTTTGTTATAGGTAAGGTTGATTTAGAGGCTACAGCTAAAAAGGTTCCTGCAGTCATAGGGCAGATTTTAGCTGGTTCTTCTTCACAAGAAGCAGGGTTGATGGTAAATGATCGAGTGATTAGCATTAATGATTCTCCCATAGTTCACTGGCCGGATTTACAGGATTATATTTCAAAATCTAAAACCCCTTCATTAAAGATTCTTGTAGATCGTAATGGGGAGAATATTCTCAAAGAACTTATTCCACAAGATCAAATTCAAAATGATATTTTTGGTCGTGAACATAAAATTCGACGTATCGGAGTTGCTCCTTTGCAGGTACAAAAGTCTCAGGATGTCGTTATTGTTCGATATGGCCCTATTGAATCTTTATCGAAGGCAGCGTATGAGTTGGAGGATATTACTGTTAAAACGTACAGTGCATTATATGAAATGCTTATCGGTCTTCGTTCTGCTAAAGAGGCTATGGGTGTTGTTGGCATGTTTTTTGTGATTAAGTTTGCTTTAACTGTAGGTTTTTCTTTTTTACTTCACATTGTTGGGGTGATTAGTGCTTCTTTAGCGCTTTTTAATCTTTTACCAGTGATTCCTTTAGATGGAGGGCATTTGTTTTTATTGTTAATTGAGAAGATAAGAGGAAAAGCTTTATCTAAGAAGATTGATGAATTTATTGCTAAGGTAGGTTTTTCTTTAATTATAGCGTTAGCCGTTTTTGTATTTTATGTTGATTTTGAACGTATAGGGTTAATCGATCATTTCTTTAAAATATTTAAAGGATAAAATCTATGTCCACATCTGAGATTATTGATATTAAATCACGTATTCATCATTACTTGATTTCTCGAACTAATTTCTTGGAAATAAAAGATAAGATGAACGAGGATCAGCTTAGGATTTTTGTTGATGGAGCGATCACTTCTTTATGTCAGGATATTAAATTAACTGTTACTTTGGAAGATCGTGCAATAGTCATCAGAGAATTAGTTAGTGCTATTACAAGTCTTGGTCCAATACGTCCTTTAGTAGAAGATTCTACAATCTCAGAAATTATGATTAATGGAGCAAAATCTGTTTATATTCAACGAAATGGAAGAATAGAAAAGACTAGCGTACAGTTTTCAGATAATGCTGCTTTGTTGCATACTGTTCAGAAAATATTAGCTTCGTCAGGTTCTTCAAGGCGTGTAGATGAATCTTCTCCTTATGTCGATTTCTCTATGTCGGATGGTTCTCGTGTAAATGTTTTAATTCCTCCTTTATCATTAAGTGGTCCGATTGTAACTATTCGTAAATTTTCTCGTGAATTAACAACTGTTGAAGATTTAATTGAGAAACAATCTTTGAATAAGCAAGTTGCTGATTTCTTAATAGCTGCTATTAAAGCTAAATTGAATATTGTTTTTTGCGGTTCTACAGGAAGCGGTAAAACAACTTTATTAAATGTTTTATCAGCTCATATTCCTGAACATGAACGTATTATTACTATTGAAGACACTTCAGAGCTTAGACTAATGCAGGAGCATGTAGTTTCTCTTCAAGCTAAGGCAGCTAATATTGAAGGAAAAGGGGAGGTTAGTATTAGAGATTTATTTGTTAATTCTCTGCGTATGCGTCCGGATCGTCTTATTATTGGTGAAGTTAGAGGACATGAAATTCTTGATTTAATTCAATCAATTTCAAGTGGACACTCAGGAGCATTAGCTATTGTCCACGCAGATTCTCCGGAAGAATGTTTTAATCGTATGATTACCATGATGCTTATGAGTGGTATTCGTTTAAGTGGGGAACAAATTGAACAACAGGTAGCAACCTCTATAGATTTGATTGTTTATGTTGAGCTTTTCTTAGATGGAGTTCGTCGGATTGTTAATGTTGCTGATTTAAGATTTGATAAAGTTTCTAAAAAGATAAATTTGGAAGATATTTTTACTTTTAAACAGCAGGGCTTTGAAAATGGTAAGGTTTTAGGTGATTGGGTAATGATGACTAAAGAGCCATCCTGTTATCATAAATTTCTTAAACGGAATATTCAAGTTCCTGGATTTACGGCAACTTAATAGAAAGAAAAGTATGTATTGGTCAAAATATTTTATTCCAACATTAAAAGAGATTCCTGTTGGCACTGAGGCAATCAGCCATCAATTGTCTTTAAGGGCTTCGTTGGTTCACATGTTGACTTCAGGTGTTTATTCGTATTTACCTGTAGGTTATAAGGTTTTACGTAAGGTGGAAAATATTATCCGAGAGGAAATGGATGCTATTGGCTGTTGTGAATTATTAATGCCTTCTTTGCATCCTATGGAAGTCTGGAAGAAAACAGGACGTGATCAAACTTTAAAAGAAGTTATGATCACCTTTAATAATAAAAAAGGTCAGCAGATGTGTTTAGGGCCAACACATGAAGAAATTATAACGACTTTAGCTAAAGATTATATTCAAAGCTATCGTCAATTGCCAGTAACTCTTTATCAGATTCAGACGAAGTTTCGTGATGAGATACGCACTCGTTTTGGTATTGTTCGCGCCTGTGAATTTATTATGAAAGATGCGTATAGTTTTGATCGTAATGTGGAAGGTTTAAAAGAAAATTACCAACGTCAATATGATGCTTATTGTAAAATTTTTAAACGTTGTGGACTTGATGTAATTCCAGTTTCTGCTGATAGTGGTGCAATGGGAGGAAGTGTTTCTCATGAGTTTCTAGTGACAGCTCCTATTGGAGAAGATGCCATTTGGAAGAATCATAGAACGGGAGAAGTTATTAAAGATGAAGACGGTAAACAGCCGGAAGGTGACGGATGGGAGCGTAAAATCGCGATTGAATTAGGACATATTTTTCAATTAGGAACTAAGTATAGCGATGCCTTGGGTGCAATGTTTCTCGATGAAGATGGTAAACAAAAACCAATGATTATGGGTTGTTATGGTATTGGGGTTAGCCGTTTAATCGCAGCGATTATTGAACTTAATTCAGATCAAGCGGGGATCATTTGGCCAAAGGAAGTTGCACCTTTTGAAGTAGAAATTCTTCCTCTACAGGTTTCAGATAATGTTTCGATGGAATTAGCCCAAGGGTATTATCAAGAATTAAAAGCGGCAGGTGTTGATGTTTTAATGGATGATCGCGATGAAAGCGCTGGTCGTAAATTTAATGATGCAGATTTAATTGGTATTCCATGGAGAGTCATTATTGGAAAAAGAATGTTAGCTCAGAATCAGGTAGAAATTAAGGATAGACGTACGGGGCAAACTCAGGCTGTTTCTAAAAATAGCTTAAAGCAAGAAATTTTGAAGAGGATTCGATAATAGTTATGGAAGAAAAACAGCGACTGATTTTTGAGATTATTAATCGTATTACTCAGATTCAAGCTTTGGAAATTGTTGAAGTTAAGATAGAAATACATAGAAAAGATGTTCATATTCAAATTTTAGCAGATAAATTGCTAGGAAGAATAAGCATTGAGGAGTGCACTCAGTTAAATCGATCTATCGTCGAAGCTATTGACAAAGAAGGTTTTTTCAGTGAAGATGGTTACTCTTTAGAAGTTGCTTCTCCAGGTTTAGACAGACCTTTGGTGACTTATAAGGATTATTTAAGAAATATTAATGTTGAAATTAGAATATGGTTTGCAGAAAGAATAGCTGGTAAGGTGGAACATGTAGGGGTTATTAAGTCGGTGACAGAAACTAGTTTGACTTTGTTGATGACTAAAGAAAAGAAAGAAATCATTGTGCCGATAGATCAAGTGGTAAAAGCTCTATTGGAAATTTAGGAAAGAAGAGGAAATGAAGTTATGGATAATGAATTATTAACAATTTTAGAACAATTAGAACGCGACAAGGGTATTGCAAAAGAGACCTTGATTGAGGCTGTAGAATCTGCCGTGGCATCTGCTGCACGTAAGATTTGGACATTAGATAAAGAAGAGGATATAAAGGTTGTTTTAGATCGTAAGACTGGGAAAATTACAGCTTGGGCTGGAGAAGAAGAAATTCATTCTAGTGAATTTGGACGTATTGCTGCCCAAACAGCTAAGCAGGTTGTTATTCAGAAAATACGCGAAGCAGAGAAGGATGTTATTTTTAATGAATATAATTTACGCATTGGTCAGATTATCAGCGGTGGTGTTTATCGCTTTGAACGCGGGAATATTATTGTGGATTTAGGAAAATCAGAAGCGCTGATTCCTCGCAGTGAACAATCTAATAAAGAAGAGTTTCGTCAGGGAGAACGTATTCGAGCTTTTTTGTTAGAAGTTCGTCGTGATATTAGAGGTCCTCAGATTATTTTATCGAGAATCAATGTTAATTTTATTAAAAGACTCTTTGAATTAGAAGTGCCAGAAATCTATGAAGGTATTATTGAGATTAAGGCTATTGCTCGTGAACCAGGTGAGCGAACAAAGATTGCTGTTTATTCTAAAGATGAGAAGATTGACTGTGTTGGAGCTTGTGTGGGAATGCGAGGAAGCCGTGTTAAAAATATTGTAACAGAGCTTCATGGGGAAAAGATTGATATTGTTCGTTATTCTGATGATATTAAGGAGTATATTCAGGCTGCTCTATCTCCTGCTGAAATTTCTCAAATGCAGCTAATCAGTGAAGAGAAACGCGTTAATATTATTGTTGATGAAGATCAGTTATCATTAGCTATCGGTAAATATGGTCAAAATGTCCGTTTAGCAAGTAAATTAGTTGGATGGGAATTGGATATTTATTCTGCTAAGCAATGGGAAGAAAAACAAAAGCCAGCAGATTCTAAAAACAAAAAAGAAGTTTTAAAGATTGATACAATCCCTTCTGATGAAGATTCTAAAGAAGAAGAGGAACAAGAAGGATAAAAAGGTGTTTATGCTTATAGCAGATTTAGCAAAAGAATTAAAAACGACTCAAACGATTATTCTTAATAAACTTAAGAGTCTTAAACTTCGTTCCAAGGAGGATGGTTCTCTAACAGCTGGTGTTGAAATGATTGTTCGTGACGCCTTAGCTGATGATGGTATTGGTAAACGTGTTGTTGATGAAGAAGAACCAAAGAAGAAAACGATTAAATCTAAAACAACTAAGATTTCTAAAGATGAATCTGCTGGGACAACTAAGAAGAAAGTGTCTGTTAAGAAAGAGAAGGACGTAGAAGATAAATCAGTAAAAGCTAAGAAATCAGACTCTTCTGCCAAAGAAAAGAAGGTTGTTAAAAAGTTTATCTCAGCTTTATTTAAGGAAGAAGGATCTCCTTCTGCTGTTAAGCCAAAAGAAATGCTTACTGCTGTTAAACTTGTTGGAGAGATTTCTCAGCCAACGATTGTGGTTCCATCTGTTAAAGAGGAAGTTAAGGTTCAAGTATCAGCAGTTCCACCATCGCTAGAGAAAGAAGAAGCTCCTAAGACTGTTCCGTTAGTTGCGTCAGTACTGCCTTCTAAACCTATTGTTGATATTTCTAAGATAGAAATTCCTAAAGAAATTATTACTTCGCTTGATCCTCTTAATAAGAAAGTTCATATCGATGCTCCTTTTGAAACAGTTAAACCTTTATTAAAGAAGAGAAAAAATCGTTCTGATGAAGGTTTTGGTGGGCATGGCCGATCAGATATAAAACCATCTTCATCTATTTCTAATGCTGTTGTAGCGCCAGCTCCTGTGGGACCTAT
>JAYTXU010000011.1:0-15983 GCA_043742785.1 Candidatus Omnitrophota bacterium | reverse complement strand
TTTTAGGAGGGGGAGCTGCTTTAGGTTTAGCGCATGTAGGAATTATCCGTATTTTAGAAAAAGAAAATATCCCTATCGATATTATTGTGGGAAGCAGTATGGGAGCCTTAATTGGTAGTTTATGGGCTGCAGGATATAAAGCAGATGAATTAGAAAAATTTGCCCGTGAATTTGAAAGTAAATCAGGAATGTTAAAACTTTTTGATCCTCCTTTTGAACGTGCTCTCGTTATGTTTATCATTATGCTATTGCTGATTATCTTTCATCAATTTAGCTTAGGTTTTTTCTGTATGGCTTTAACCATACCTTTAATATTACCTATATCGGGTTTAGTTAGAGGAAGAGCTATTAATATTTGGCTTAGAAGTAAATTAGAAGATAAGCATTTCCATCACACAAAGATTCCTTTCAGGGCAGTTGCCTATGATCTTTATAGACGTCATGAAATTGTTATTGATCAAGGCCCCTTGGTAGAAGCTGTATGTAAAAGCATTGCTATTCCCGGTGTTATTCGACCCATCATGGAACATGATCAAATGATTATCGATGGAGGAGTCTTAAATCCATTGCCTACTAATGTATTAGTGGATATAGGCGTTAAGAAAATTATTGCAGTCAACGTGCTTCAATCACCCCAAGAAGTCTCTTGGAGTCAAGATTTAGAAATAGCTCATCTCAAAGAAGAATTAAGAATACCTTTTAAGAAACACCCCTTTAAATACCTTAGTTTTCGTTTAAGTCATTTCATTGGCAAGGCCTTTACTCCTAATATTGCGGATATCGTTGTAAGAACCTTACAAGCTTCCGAATATATATTGGCAGAAGCGAGCGGTAAACAGGCAAATGTTCTAATTCATCCGGATCTTAAAGGAATCAATTGGTTTGAATTATATGAAGCCACTCAACTTATTAAACGCGGTGAAGATGCTGCTATTAAACATTTACCCTCTATTAAAGCCCTAGTCAAAAGATAAAAACTTCTATATAGTATGCGCCATGCTTTCACTTATTAAGATTGGTTCTCGTCAAAGCCCGCTAGCTAAAATTCAAGTTCAAGAAATTCTCTCCATGGTTGGAGAATTACCTGTACCATATGAATTAATTCATCTTAATACTCAAGGGGATTTGGATAAAAAAACCTCTTTGACCAGCAATCCCGCAGATAATTTTTTTACCAACACCTTAGATGAAGCTCTCCTAAATAAAGAAATCGATCTTACCATCCACAGTGCTAAAGATTTACCTAAAAAGCTTATTCGTGGTTTGAAAATATTTGCTCTCACTAAATCTTTGGATAAAACAGATAGCTGGGTATCTGACTATTCGCTAGAAGATTTACCACAAGAAGCAAAGGTTGGAACCAGCAGCCAATTGCGTGGAGAAATGATTAAAGCTTTAAGACCCGATGTAGTCTTGACCGATATAAGAGGAACGGTTGAAGAACGCTTAGAAGCTTTAAACAAGAAACATGTTGATGGATTAATTGTTGCAACATCAGCTCTGAAACGTCTTAAGCTTGAAAAACATATTAAAAGTATCTTGCCATGGGAAACAACACCTCTGCAGGGACAATTGACAGTGGTTGGAAGAGAGGGAGATTGGGAATTAGAGAAGCTTTTTGAGAATATTGATATTCGTCGCCACTATGGTCATGTTTTTTTAGTAGGAGCTGGTCCAGGCGACCCAACACTTATTACTTTAAAAGCCATTGAAGTTCTAAAAACAGCTGATTGCGTTTTTTATGATTATCTAGTTGATCCTTCTTTATTAAAATATGCCTCTGGCGCTGAACATATTTATGCTGGTAAACGTAAAGGTAATCACACCTTAACCCAAGAAAAACTTTCTAGCCTCTTAAAAGAGAAAGCTTTGGAAGGAAAAAGAACTATCCGATTGAAAGGGGGAGATCCTTTGATTTTCGGTAGAGGAGCCGATGAAATTACCTATCTGCGTTCTTATCATATTCCTGTTCACATCATTCCAGGAGTAAGCTCAGCAACCAGTATTCCTTCTTCTTTAGGAGTTCCTTTAACCGCTCGCAACGTATCTTCGTCTGTTGCCTTTATCAGTGGCTATGGTGAGGCTGAAAATTATAATAGTGCTATTAAAGTGCCCCCTAATGATATTTCTATTCCTCAAGCAGAAACAATTGTCTTTTTAATGGGGCTAACCAAATTACCTCAAATTGTTCAAGCCTTGATTAAAGCAGGTTGGAAAAAATCTAAATCCATCATGATTATCTCCAATGGCACAAAGGCGAATCAAAGAATACTTCAAGGAACTTTAGAAGATATTGAAAAACGTCTTTTCTTAAATCCTCTAGAAGCACCCGCCTTAATTGTGGCAGGGGATACGGTTAATTTTTACCAAGAAGAATACAAAAAAATACTTTTACATTGTGGAACGAATCCAGAGAAATACACTCATTACGGCCATATCATTTCTTGGCCAATGATTCAACTTGAACCTATTGCCTTTACGAACGAGGAAAAACAAAACCTTATTAAAGATTTTGACAACAGTGACTTTATTATTCTTACCAGTCCCAACGCTGTCGAATATTTTATGAAGAAAATCTTGGAGCTTAAAACCGTTAATATTATTTTACAAAAAATCTTTGCTGTTATAGGAGAATCGACAGCTCAAGTATTAAAAGAATTTGGTATTAACCCTCAAATTGTCTCTTCAGAAGAAACAGCAGAAGGTTTATTTAGTATTCTTACTCGTATTATGAATTTAAAGGGTAAGACTATTTTATTACCTCGTTCCTCATTACCAAATCCATTTCTCAAAGAAGCTTTAGAAAAAAAAGGGGCTACAGTCAAAGAATGGACTATTTATAAAAATACTAAACCTCCCAAACGATCTTTACCATCGACTCCTATCGATGGGATCATCTTCACAAGTCCTTCAACATTAAGGAATTTCTTAGAAGATTATGGTAAGATACCCGCTTCTTGGAAAATATTGGCCAAGGGACCAGTTACAGCTAAAGCACTAGAAGAAGCAGGATATCAAACACTTAAGGTGGGTCTATGAAGCGTTTCCGTCGTCTTAGAAATATTCAAATAAGAAGTTTTGTGCAGGAACATCATCTTTTACCTCAAGATTTATTACAGCCTTTTTTTGTTATTGAAGGTAAAGGTAAACAAGAAGCCATCGATTCCATGCCTGGAATTAAAAGGTTTTCCGTAGACCTTTTATTAAAAGAAATCGAAAGCTATGTGCGTTTAGGTGGCAAAGGGGGAGTTTTCTTTGGTTTAAGTGCACAAAAAGACCCATTAGCTCGCAATGCCTACAATCCTAAAGGCCCTATTGCAACAGCCATTAAAATTATTAAAAAAAATTTTCCTGAGTTTTTAATTATCAGCGATATTTGTTTATGCGCCTACACCAATCACGGTCATTGCGGAGTCCTTGAAGGAAAATCTGTTAATAATGATAAAACCTTACCTATTCTAGCTAAAATGGCTATTTGTCATGCTGAGGCTGGAGCCGATTTAGTTGCCCCATCCGACATGATGGACCTTCGTGTAGGATTCATACGCCAGTCTTTAAATCAAGCAGAATTCTTGAATGTAGGAATTCTTTCCTATGCAGTTAAATATGCCTCTGCATTCTATGGGCCTTTTCGTGAAGCAGCACATTCTGGAACTCAATTGGGAGACCGGAAGACCTATCAAATGAATCCAGCTAATAGCCGTGAGGCCCTTAAAGAAGCAAGACAAGATATCGAAGAAGGTGCTGATATGATTATGGTTAAACCTGCCTTAGCCTATTTAGATATTGTAAGTCTCTTACGTCGTAAACTAACCGCTCCTATTGTTGCCTATAATGTCAGCGGGGAATATGCCATGGTTAAAGCTGCCAGTCAAAAGGGCTGGATCAATGAAAAAGAAATTGTCTTAGAAAGCTTACTTTCTATGAAACGTGCTGGAGCCGATATTATTATCAGTTATCATTCAAAGGATGTATTGAAATGGCTCTAAAGAAATTAAAAACCAATAACTCTAAGAAAGAATTCAACCGCGCCAAAAAATTCCTCGTTGCTGGTGTCGATAGCCCTGTACGTGCATTTAAAGCTGTTGGCGGTCAGGCCTTGCTAATGAACCGTGGAGTGGGCTCAAAGTTCTATGACATTGATGGAAATGCTTATACCGATTACTGCCTTTCCTGGGGAGCTTTAATCTTAGGCCATTCCAGCAAAGAAGTGATGGGGGCTGTTAATAAAGCTCTTAGAAACGGCACCAGCTTTGGCACAACAACCAAGATTGAAGTTGATTTAGCCGAAACCATTGTTAAACATATCCCCTCTATAGATCTTATCCGTTTTGTTAATTCTGGAACAGAAGCTGTTATGAGCGCTATTCGTCTGGCTCGTGGCTTTACCAGTCGTAACAAGGTCTTAAAATTCGATGGCTGCTATCATGGCCATTGTGATGATCTTTTAGCTTCAGCTGGCAGCGGGGTAACCTTCTTAGCTTCTTCAACGAGCAAGGGAGTTCCACCCGCGCACGTTCAAAACACTTTAAGTATTCCTTACAATGATATTCCCGAGTTGTTAAATGTTATCGATCGCCATCGTAAAGACCTTGCCTGTATTGTTCTCGAACCCGTTTGTGGGAATATGGGCGTCATCCTACCTAAAAAAGAATTCTTAAAAAAATTACAAGAATTAACTAAGAGATACGGCATTATTCTTATTTTTGATGAAGTGATGACAGGGTTCCGCACTAATCTTGCAGGAGCCCAGGGAGACCTTGGCATTCAACCGGATTTAACCTGTTTAGGAAAGATCATTGGGGGAGGTTTTCCTATAGGCGCTTATGGTGGACGCCGTGATATTATGCAGAAATTAGCACCTATGGGAGACGTCTATCAAGCTGGCACCTTTTCTGGAAATCCTATTGTGATGGCCGCAGGATTAGCAACACTAAAGAATCTAAATGCTGGTGTTTATAAACATATCAATAATAGTTCTATTAAATTTGCTCAAGAAACCAATGATTATTTCAAAGAATATAATGTGAGCGCTCATTTAGCCAGCTATAAGGGAATGATGAGCTTACGATTTAGTAAGGAAGAAGTCTGTGATTATTCCTCAGCTCAAATCGCCTCATCCAATATTATTTATCCTAAGCTCTTTCATCATTTATTAAGAAATGGCATTTATTGGCCTCCAGCAGATTTGGAAGCCTTCTTTATCAGCAGCAAACATACTCAAAAAGATTTAAATTATTTAAGAGACAGTATTATTCAATTCTTTCAATCTTATAAACCAGAAGGAAAATAAAGAATGTCATTAGAAAAAGCTACTCGTCCCTGGGGAACTTACGAAAAGTTCTATCAAGAAAATGGTGTATGGGTTAAACGTGTAGAAGTAAAACCCAATTGTCGTTTGAGCCTCCAAAAACATCAGCATCGTTCAGAAAAATGGGTTTTCGTACATGGACAAGGTTTAGCGATCGTTGATGACAAACAGATCCCTGTAGAACCCGGCAGTGTCGTGGACATTCCATTAGGCGCTGTTCATCGCATAGGTAATACAGGTCAAGAAAACCTCGTTTTTATTGAAGTAGCCACAGGTCAAGTTCTTACCGAAGAAGATATTATCCGTATTCAAGACGATTTTGACCGTAACTAAAAATATTTTCCTTAACTAATTATTTGCGCTGATGGGAAGAGGGGATATGAAGCATTTGTCGGTATTTGGTAATTGTACGTCTAGCCAAATGTAATCCTTTTGAACTAAAATGATTTTGAATATCCTGATCTGATAACGGATTCTCGTTATCTTCATCTAAAATAAGCTGTGCAATCTCTTCCTTAACGGTATAAGCCGAAACATTTTCATTATTCTGAGAGGCAACTGAATGAGAAAAAAAGAACTTCAACGGAAACAATCCTTGAGGAGTATTAATATATTTATTATTAATAGCACGTGAAATGGTTGATTCACAACGATCCAAATGAGCCGCCACATCTTTAAGAAGCATGGGTGTAATCGTTGATTCCTCACCGTCAAAAAATCTCTTTTGATGGTTCAAAATAAAACGAGTAATGGCTACAAGCGTCGATCCTCGCTGTTCAATATTTCTAATAAAATTAAGGGCATTATTAAGCTTTTCCTGAATAAACACACGTTCAGGGATTGATATATTAGGCCGATTAAGCATATTACGATACATTTGATTAATCTTAAGTTTAGGAATACCTCTTCGATTAGGTTGGATTAAATATCGACCTTCTTCATCCTTTAAAACATAAACATCTGGCTGAATGAAGATACTGGGTTCAATAGGGCGATAGTTTCGCGCAGGTTTTGGTTCAAGAGAAATAATCAAATGAACCGCTTCCATTATTTTTTCAATAGTAACTAATAGTTTCTTAGCCAACAGGGCATATCGTTTATGTCCTAAATCATCCCAATATTCGGCTACAATACGAATAGCTAAATCAACATAGTCTGATTGACGGTTTCTTAATTGAACAATAAGGCATTCCTGAAGATTTTGTGTTGCAATACCAATAGGATCAAAATTCTGAATATCTTCTAATACAACCCTTACTTGAGAGGCTCCTTCAATTTTTAGAATTCTAGCAATTTCTTCAACGCTTAACTGCAAGTAGCCATCCTTATCAAGATTACCAATAATAAATTCCCCAATTTTTCTCTTTTGAGGATCAGAAATTTCCCAATACAACTGTTGATACAAATGATCTTCTAAGGTCATCATGCTTGCCACAGAAGGGGATTCGAATTCCGATTCTTCCATAGATGAACCAGGTATAGATGTAGAAGAAATCTTGACAATAGCATTCATTTGATCCCAATCAAATGCTGCATCATTAGTTCCTGCCTCTTGCGAAATAGGTGATACTTCAATTTCACCTTCCAATAAAGGATTCTCCTGAAGCTCTTGTTCAATGGTATTAGTTAACTCTGCATGAGGCAAAAGAAGAATTGTAATCGATTTCTCAAGCGAAGCTGTAAAAATGGGCCTTTGGGTTTGTAGCTTCATTATGCTTAAGTTCATATGGCAAGTATATCATACATATAAAGAATGGCAAATATGTCACAACATACTGTAACTAATAAGCTTATATAAACTTATAAAACTGTTGATAATTTTGTACACTTAAAATTAAGCTGTGTGCTATAATTTCTCTGTTTGTCCTACTGTTTCCTAGACAGTATTGTTCATTCTTTTATACAGTTGGATAATTCGGCTAAGTCTTAAATATTCTTCATAAATATCTTAAACCCTTAGTCTTCATAGAGTTAATGCATTAAAAGAAATTTAAAATGCAATTGGCATGCTATTTGCTCTCTATGGAAGTATGTGTCAAGGGGAGAGATAATTATGTTGATTGATGAAAATAAAAAACGAATGACCATTACTGAGGTAGCCCAAATTGTGGGCATCAGTACCAAGACCATCATGAGATGGGAAAAACTTGGAAAAATCAGAAAGCCTAAACGTGATTGGCGCAGTTGGCGAGTTTATGATGAGGCTGATTTATTTCAAATACGCCAATTGCATGAAATTCTTTTTGAAGTAGAATAAATATTTTTAAAATCATGGAGGAGTTTATGAAAAAGATGTTTAACAAATTCTCAGTTATCTTATTAGGATGTTTTAGTGTATTTGTTCTATTGCCAACATGGGTACAGGCACAAAATCTTGATTCTCTGACAAAAACTAATACACAAAAAATAGAAACAGCTAATTCTCCAATAACTGCTGCTGATGATGCCAAAGCAAAAGCAGTTACAACCTCAACAATTGGAGTCAAATTGGTTGCAGGTGAACAAACAAGTAAATACACCTTAGGCTCAGAAGATGTAATCTCAATTACTGTTCTACGTCATCCAGAAGTCAGCGGTTTGTACACTATTAATAGTGAAGGAAAAATACAATATGAATTTATTGGAGACGCGGTATTATCCGGATTAACCAAGGAAGAAGCGGCTGCCTTGCTTGCCAAAAAACTCGAAACATATATAGTTAACCCTGACGTAGCAATTAAGATTACTGAGTATAACAGTAAGGTTGTTTATGTTGTTGGGGAAGTGGGTGCTCCTGGAAAAATCTTTATGCGAGGTGACACGATTACTATTCGTGATGCTTTATTAGCAGCAAGTTTACCACAGCTAACCGCTGCCACAGATAATGCAACTATGTTTACACCATCGGAAACTGGAAAATCTAACCCCAAGAAAGTAAATGTTTATGCATTGCTTTATAAAGGAGATCTTAGAGAGAATTATATCATGAAGCCCGGAGATACTATTTATTTACCAGCTACTTTATGGGCTAAGTTTGCACGATTCATTAATCCGGTAGCTCAACCAATCGGTGCGTCGGCAGGTACAGCAAAAACTGTAGGTGCGCTTGCGTTATAAAAAAGTCTTAGGTACTTTTATTAAAAAAAGCATTATTTAAAAGGACATACAATGGAAGATATCAATCATGGTTTAATGGAATATTTGAAAGTTTTCTTCAGACGCAAGTGGTTTATTATTATTCCTACCTTTGTTGGCCTAGTTTTAGGTATCTGTACAGCCATGCTTTTACCTAAAGAATACCTTTCTTCAACAAAAATTCTCATAGAAGAAGGAAAAAATGATAATCCTCTTCTAAGCAACATAACAGTTTCTACTTCCGCAGCACAACGTATTCAAACGATTAGAGAAACCATGTTAGGATGGGACAGTCTCTACCAATTAGTTAAACGTCTGCATTTAGATGCAAAAACTCATTCGCAAACTGAATTAGAAGAAGTAATCAAAAAAATACAAAAAGAAATTAAATTTAATCCTATCAGTCAAAATATAGTTGATATTTCCTACGTCTCTCCCAATCCACAACAAGCTAAAGCTGTAGTTGAGAACGTAACCGATCTTTTTATTAAACGTAATGTGATTGCTCAAAATAATGAAACAGCTGATGCTATTAAATTCATAGAAGAACAGCTACACCTATACCTTGGTAAAATTAAGTCTTCAGAAATTGCTGATTTAAAAGATAAATTGAACGCTCTTCTTGTCGACTCCACTGAAATGCATCCTCAAGTTAAAGAGTTAAGACGTCAAATTGAAAAGAAAATGCAAGATCTAAAAGCACAAAACCTTGAATATACAGAAAATGTTAAAATGACCTCAGAAACGACTAACCCTATGTTAACCCAAATTCAACAAGCGTTAACAAGTATGGGACAAAAAGCAATTAGCACTTCGTCAACTGATAATAAGAATTCTTCCGTAAATGAAAAAGATCTTTATAAAGTTATGCTCATAGACAAACTAGACAACGTCATGGCCCGTGACGTTAGTGTTAATGATGCTATCTATAACAATTTGCTTCAGCGTTTGGAAACAGCCAAGATCACTCAAAGATTACAATCTTCCAAGGATGGAACAAAATACACCATTTTAGAACAAGCAAGAGCTGCTTCTCAACCCATTAAACCTAACAAAGCTTTAGTCTCCTTAATGGGCTTATTCTTAGGATTAGGATTAGGCATTACTCTAATTTTTCTTACAGAATTTTTAGATAAATCGTTTCTAGATATCCATGAAGCATCCTCTTATTTAGGAACACCTCTTTTGGGTGGTATTTCTAAAATTAACACTGTTGAATCTATCCAAGAAAACAAACAAAAACAAGTAGAACTACTTTTTTGGATGGGAACAGCTGGGGTACTTATGATCGCTTTGACTATCATGGTTTCAAGTATAAAAAGTTTCTAAAAGGCTAATTATGTACGATAAATTTTATAACTTTAAAGAAGTTCCTTTTAATCTAACGCCTAATTCGCGATTCTTTTTTGCTAGTGATAAACACACAACAGCGTTAGACAGCCTGATTTATGCTATTAATCAGCGTAAAGGTTTTGTGGTTATTACAGGAGAGATCGGTTCTGGAAAAACAACCGTTTGCCGCACCTTATTAAATAGATTAGACAAGCATACTCAAGTAGCCCTTGTAACCAATACAAATTTAAACAGTAAAGACCTTTTAATGACTATTATGGAAGATTTGGAAATTGAATTTAGCTCAAGTTCAAAATCAAAACTTCTTTCTCAGTTAAATACATATTTGATTGATCAGATGCAGCTTGATAATAATGTTGTTTTAATTATTGATGAAGCTCAAAATCTCAAACCATCTGTTTTAGAAGAAATCCGTATGTTATCAAATCTAGAAACAGAAACAGAAAAACTCATTCAAATTATTCTGCTAGGACAACCAGAACTTAAACAAAAGCTCTCCTTGCGAGGATTAGAACAACTGCGTCAACGTGTAGCCGTTTATTTTCATTTATCACCATTAAACCAAGATGAAACAAAGAATTATATCCTTCATCGTTTAAAAATAGCCAGCGGCAGTGACCGTCAATATATGACAGAAGAAGCATTAGAATTGGTGTATAAATTTTCTAAAGGAGTACCTCGATTAATCAATCAAATTTGCGATAACGCGTTTTTAACAGGATATGTTAATGAAGTTCCAATGATTGATAAAAAAATTATGAAAGAAGTGATTGAAGAGGCTCCTATTCATCAATTTGGGCAGGAAAAAATGAAAGAATACGCATAAATTAAATAATCAACAACGAGGTTATTCATGGGTAAAATTACTGATGCATTACAAAAAGCAGCCAAGGAACGCATTGAGCGTTTAGAGAAGGTTGTTAAAATTCAGGAACAAAAACAAATCATCGTACGTAAGATGAAAGAATCTAATGTTGATGCTAGATTAGTTCCTTACTTTGATCCCAAATCTTTGATTTCTGAACAATATAAAATTCTTACAACAAATATATTATCTTTAAATAGAAATAAACCCCCACATACTATTGCCATTACCAGTTCTATTGCTAATGAAGGAAAATCCGTCACCTCTTTAAATTTAGCTATTACCATGTCTCAAGCCATGCATAAACCAAAAATTCTTCTGATTGATGCGGACATGCGTAAGGGGAAGATTATTAAATATATAGGAGTAGGCCCACATAAAGGTTTAAGTGAGTATTTATCTGGAAAGGCAGAACTCGAAGATATTATTTTCAATATTGATATCGAACACTTGAGTTTTATTAGTTGTGGAGAAACTCCATCTCATCCAGCAGAGCTTCTAGCTTCTGACCGCATGAAAACACTCCTTAATCAACTGCGTTCTCAATTTGAATTTATTATTATTGATACACCTCCTGTTATTCCAGTCACGGACGCCGTTATTATTGGCGCCCAAGTCGATGGGGTACTCATTGTCATTAGCGCTGGAGAAACCCAACGCGGGATGGTTCGCCGCGCCGGAGAGCTTCTCAATCAAGCTCACGCACAAGTTGTCGGACACGTTTTAACGGGTGTCGAATACTTTGTGCCTGAATACATTTATCGCTACCTATAATAAACTTTCAAATATAAATAAAAAGGAGTTAACACAATGCAGAAATATCTTATTACAGGTGGAGCAGGTTTTATCGGTTCAAGCATTGCTGAATATTTAATCAAACAAGGACATTTTGTCCGCGTACTTGATAATTTCTTTTCCGGCAAAGAAGAGAATTTAGATTTTGCAAAAAATTTAGGCAAAGATAAATTTGAACTGATTCGTGGAGATATCACCAACCCAGCGGATTGTGACAAAGCCTGTCAGGGTATGGACTTTGTTTTACATCAAGCAGCCTTACGCTCAGTTCCAAAATCTCTTGATGATCCTTTAAGTTACAATAAGGTCAATATTGATGGGGTTTTGTTTATGCTTCAAGCCTGTTCCAAACAGAAAGTTAAACGTTTTGTCATGGCTTCATCCAGTTCCGTTTACGGTGATACAGATAAATTTCCAGAATCAGAAAACCATTTACCATTATTAATTTCACCTTATGCATTAAGCAAATTAACAGGAGAATACTATTGCCGTATTTTCTCTGAATTCTTTGGTGTTGAAACAGTCTGCTTACGCTATTTTAACGTGTTCGGCCCCAAACAAGCCCTTGATGATGAGTACGCGGTGGTTGTTCCAAAGTTCATCCACTGTATTTTAAATGATCAACAGCCACCAATTTTTGGTACAGGTAAGCAGTCTCGTGACTTTACCTATATTGAAAATGTCATCTCTGCCAACATTCTTTCCGCAACAACACCAGGTATTAAACATGAAGTATTTAATGTAGCTAATGGAAAAGACACAACTGTATTGGAATTGGTAGATGCACTCAATCGTATTATTGGCAAAAATATTCAACCTAAATTATTACCTGTCCGTGCCGGTGACGTTTTTAGAACTAGCGCAGATATTTCTAAAATTCAAAAGAAAATTAACTATAAACCTCTTATTAGCTTTGATGAAGGTCTAAAGAATACTGTCGAATATTTCAAAAATAAATGGGGAAACAAATAAAAGGCTTAAGACAATGATTGAAATGATTAAAGAACTTATTAAATACCGTGATTTGTTATACATGCTCACATTGCGGGACTTAAGAATCCGTTATAAACAAGCGGCCATGGGATTTTTGTGGGCAATCTTTATGCCTATTATCGCTGTTTCAGCAGGGGTATTGATCAAAAAAGCTATGGCTGTAGTAGCCCAGCAACCTCTAGATAAAATAGGAATTATTTCTATTTCAGTAAAAGTTCTGCCCTGGACCTTTTTCGTTAGTTCTATCCGTTTTGCTGTCCAATCACTAGTAGGAAACAGTGCGCTTGTAACTAAGATATATTTCCCCAAAGCAGTACTCCCATTGTCTTCTACATTAGCCTGTTTCTTTGATCTAAGTATAGCAATGGTAGTTTTAGCTGTTTTATTAGTAATTTTTAATGTGGGAGTTAGTCTGCATATTTTATGGCTACCGTTTTTATTTATACTTCTTTTTGCATTTACATTTGGTTTAGGATTACTACTGTCCGCAGCCAATCTTTTTTTTAGGGATGTTAAATATGTAGTAGAAGTCATTTTGATGTTTGGTATCTTCTTTACTCCTGTTTTTTATGATGCTAGTTCTTTTGGGAGATGGAAATTTATTATGCTGCTTAATCCAATTGGAAGCATCCTAGAAGAAATTAATACTATCGTAGTTCTACATCAACCTCCTGAAATGTTCTGGCTAGGTTATGCATTTATTAGTTCCATCCTAATGTTAGCTATTGGTTTATTCATATTTCATAAAAAAGAATCTGTTTTTGCAGAAAATATTTAATCTTAAGAGGCCTTAAAATGAGCAATGTCATTGAATTTAATTCTGTTTGGAAAAAATTTAAAAAAGGTGAGAAATTTAATTCACTTCGTGATTCCATCCCTAATCTTTTTAAAAGAAAGCCTAAAGATATAAAATTAGAAGACTATGAATTTTGGGCTGTCAAAGATGTCAGTTTTCACATTAAAAAAGGTGAGGTAGTTGGCATTATGGGACCCAATGGCGCAGGTAAAAGCACCATATTAAAACTTCTTTCTAAAATCATTGTTCCAAGTAAAGGGGACATGAAAATTAATGGTCGGCTTTCTGCTCTTATTGAAGTAACTGCGGGATTTCATCCAGAACTCACTGGTCGAGAAAATGTGTACCTTAATGGCACAATCTTAGGAATGCGACGCAAAGAGATTGATACAAAATTTGATGAAATTGTTGAATTTTCAGGAGTTAAAGAATTTATTGATACACCTGTTAAGCGTTATTCATCCGGAATGTATTCACGCTTAGGATTTTCTGTAGCTGCCCATATGGATCCTGAAATTCTTTTAGTAGACGAAGTTCTAGCCGTTGGCGATATTTCTTTCCAAGCCAAATGTGCCCAAAAAATGAGGGAGCTTTTAAAATCTGGTGCAACTATTGTCCTTGTTTCTCATCAATTAAATATGATTCAAAGTTTGTGTAAAAGAGTGATTTTATTACAAAATGGTCAGGTTATTCGTGATGGAAGTGTAGAGCAGGTCATTCCTGATTATCAAAATATCGTCATTACTCAAAATGAATCTGAAATTCGTAAGAAAATGAATATTATTGAGAATCGAGTAAAGATAGATACGCAACCGCTCATTGATATTACACAAGTCATCCTATCTGATGGACTGATACAGAACAAAGAACAATTTTCAATTAATGATTCCATCGAAATATTGCTGAAATATACTGCACGTGAAAAAATCAATCAGCCCATTTTTACTCTAGAAATTATTCGTCCAGACGGGATAGTCTGTTGTTCTTCCAGAACCGATCAGGCTGAATATAAAACAAAAGATATTACAGGAAGTGGTGAAATTAGAATTATCCTTGGGCATTTGTATTTGGCTGCTGGAATTTATATGCTGAAATTATCCGTTTGGGATAAAGAAATGATCCATACATATGCGGTACGCAGTAAGGATGTTATTCGTATAACCATGGATAGTCAAAACATGAGTACAGATGCGGTATTTTTACCTAAAGTTGAATGGAAAATCTAAATAAATTTAAAAATTCACTCACTCTTTTAATCAATTTCATTCTGATTCAACGCTTTATTTGCACTATTGATTTGGAAAAAACATATGAAAGTTGTTTTGAACCTGGAGATTCGCTGGAAAATATTATGGCAGCAAAAACCAATAAATCTTTGCATAGCTTATTAAAGTATTCAGTTTATGTTCAATTTCTAATAAATTTAAAAGATAAAATTACCGTAACAGATACAGAAATCCAACAAACTAAGTATTATCAAGAATCATGGGATTGTGTGCATAGATACGGATCTTATCAAGGGAGAATTAAAACAGATGTTGCCTTAATAGAACATTGTAGAGGATTTCTTGATTTATTCGAAATTTTCAAAAAGCGAGTAACATTGCATGGGTGTCAAAAATCAATTCAAACTATCAAGGATCATTATACCTATGGATACCCAGATATTTTTCAGATTATAAATTCTCCACATACAATGGTTTATGATGGGGCTCACCGTTTAGCTTGTTTATATGTACTTGGAGAGAAATTTGCAAGGGTAAAAGTAATAGGAATTATCAAAGGTCCTATTCGGATTATTTAAGATGATCGTTTCAATTAAGGAATTTCTAGAATGCCAGAAGTTAGTGTCATCATTCCAACCTATAATCATGCGGCTTATATCACAGAAGCCATTGATAGTGTATTGGCTCAAGCCTATCAAGATTTAGAAATCATTGTCATTGATGATGGATCAAATGATTCTACACAAGATATCCTCGCCCCTTACATTAAAGAAAAAAAAATCCGTTATTACTTCCAAAATAACAAGGGTTTATCTGCCGCTCGAAACACAGGCTTAAAATTAGCCACAGGTATTTTTGTAAAATTCCTAGATAGTGATGATTTCTTATTTCCTTTACAAATAGAAAAACATATCGAACAAATAAGCAGGATTAACGACAAACTTCTGCTAACGATGACTAATTTCTCCATGCTTAGTCCTAGTGGAAGAATGGTGGATGTGAATGTTCCCATGGTTTCAAAAGAATCACAATTAGCTCATTTTATTTTATCTAATCGAGGAGCCATTCATTCCTATCTTTTTCCTAAAACTTTATTAGAAGAAGCAGGCGGTTTTGATGAAGAGTTAAAAGCTTGTGAAGATTTTGATCTTAAACTACGACTCTTAATGATGGGAGCCCATGTAGAAAAAATAGATTATATAGGCTGCTGCTATCGTCTTATCAATACCAGCATGTCCAATGATACTAGACATATGTTCTTACAAAAAAGTAAACTCTATGAAAAACTCAACAATAATTTTTTATCTAATAAAACAAATCTTTCATTCTCTGAAAAAGAAATTCTTTTAAATAAAAATATCCTATTAATTGATGAATGTTTCGCGAGAGATTTAAATTTAGATCATGTTCTACCACATACAATAAAAATGTTAGGAATTCTATATAACACCCAAAACAAAGGTACTCACAGAATTATTTCTAGATGTTTAGGCACAAAGAATTATAGTTGGTTAGAATATTTATACAGGA
>JAYTXU010000010.1:0-25312 GCA_043742785.1 Candidatus Omnitrophota bacterium | reverse complement strand
GAGATTAGGGTTGCTAAAAAGGCTTTAGAAAAGAGTCTAGATTTTGAAAAATATCGTCGGAAAGAATATCTTAAGAAGCTTGAAAGATTAAAGAAATATTTTGATGGGTTAGCTAATGAAGAGAAAACTGTAATAAATGATTTTACCCGAGTTCCGATTGTTGCTGTTGGATATGATTCTGGAGAACAAAGAGTAAATCTTTCGCATATGGCTGGAGGAATTGGGGGAGGGGAAAGGGCGGTTCAACAATTGACCGTTAATATTATTGCAACGACAGAGGATGATATCCTTAAAGTCAGTAAGTTATTAAAGAAATATGGAAGAGAAGATATAAAGGTTGTCAGTCTAGATGACCTTTTTAGCATTAGAACAGATTTATTAAAGGCAGAAGGCAAACTTGCAGAAGCGCAATTAGCAGATAGGGAGGAAGCTTTTGATGTTAATTCTATTGGGCAGATGATTCGTAAAAAGGAATTACAGTTAATGGAATCTGGTATTGACAATATCAAACTTTTTGCTTTGCGGACAGTTGCTCAACAATTCTATAGGACGGATCTATTGAATCCTTTTGGAGCAAATCCATCTTATGGCGACAAGCTTTTTATGGTTGGTATTAATCCAAAGAAATTTGTTGCTGATACAGCATGGAAGAGATGGGGGCTGATGCCGCGTGAATTAAATCCACAGCAACGCAATCAACTCAAGCAGGAATTCTTGGAGCGTTTATACAATACCTTTATTACCAGGCTTAATTTTGGGGATAACGATGTAACGGGGGAGAATGCGCTCGCGCGTTCGCCGGTCTTTGAAGTATTTAGAGGATTCGTACTCCCTTCTGAGAATCAAGAAGGCGAATCAGAATTGACCAAGGTAGATTTTTCTACTCCTGAAAAAGCATTGGCTGTAGCTCCAACGAAAGGATATCGAGATTGGTATTCCCAAGCTTCTGTCCCGGTTAGTTCAGTTAAAGATGAAAATGAAGTATTTAGTACTAAACTTTCCGCAGAAGATCTTTCGCGTATAAAAACGGAAATTGACCGGTATCTTGACCAAGAGGTTATGCCGTATCTGCGCGCACACAATCTTTTGCATGGTGAAGAGCAGCGAGCGTACTATCATAATGTTATTTTGAGGAGACAAATTCCGTATTTCCTTTATGCACGGTTTTTGACATGGTTGGTAGAAGGCGTTAAGAAAACAGAAAATAAAATTGTTGGAGTCATACATGAGGTTCGTAATCAAACCGATTCGTGGCGTCAAGAAAATTGGATTGGTGATAAATTAAGGGAGAAATTAATTGGTTTGAATAATGGTAAACCCATTAAAGATGTTATTGTGATGGGAAACTTTGAGAAGAACTTTGGCGAGTTAAATGCAAAGCTTGCTTCTTTGGACGATAACGAATACGTTTATCTAGTATTAGCAAATGACATGAATAAGTCTTCAGGAGAAAACCGAATTGATTATCGTATTGTTATTGATAAGGCGGGGCATATTAAACAAAACATACATCAGCTATGGATGGGGGATATAAAATTGGGAGGGTTTGAATATTTAATTGATTATTCAGTTTACCCGATTAATAAAAGGGTACATTTGCATAATATTGCTTTGGACAGGGATTTTCAATTGTCAAAAGGAGGTCTGACGTCGGAAACATTTGCAAAGACCGTGGCGATGTGGCGTAACTGGTACAGCGGATTCGATATCACAACAGTTGCAATATCTGCCAATCCGGCATCATCTAAATCAGTAGATCCAATATCACATTGGTTTGTGAAATATTTTAATGCAAAATTTCTTATGCCTAATGAAATAGAAAAGAACGGCATAACGGAATACATTGACCCTCCGGACTTAAATAAAGTCATGAAAGGAAAAATTGGAGGCGCGGATAATGCATCAATTGCTATTGAAGGTAAGAAAGGTGGTATCGACCTAACTCCTGCCAATATGAATTTACAGACACAAAATAGTGGAGGTGAAATTAAATTTCACCTTGATCCTGCAATGCTTCAACAACTCCAAAATGCTCCCGGCTTTGTGCCGGTGATTATTAATATCAAACCGCTAGAAAATTTACGAATATTTTTGTGTGCGCAGTAATTACAAAATTTAAATAAAAAAGGATATAAAAGAAGCTATTAGGAGGTGTCCGTGGGTATCGTTATACTTTTAATTCCTTTTGTATTATTAATTTCATTAATATTATTTCTACGTAATAAATCTAGAAATAACTATATACAAAGATTGGAAATTATAAAACCAATCATAAACGGAAATTGGATAATCCCTAATTTTTGGTCGTTCTCATCGTATATTTGCAGAATGGAAGGGATCTATAAGGGTAGGAAGGTGCGTTGTGGTGTGCTTGAAAGGTATAAAGGTCTATCAGTGCCTCAAATGGAAATGAAACTTAATAATGGGGATACTTGGATAGGTTGGGGATGGCAAATTTTAGAAGTTAATTCTTATAAGGAGCAATTAGAAACGCTTGCTCGATATTGTGAAAAGATTGAAAAAGGTGAAGAACCGCCACCGGATACTGCTTTAGAATCCATAAAATATGCATGGAGAAAGCTTTGGAAGAAATGAAAAGATTAGTTTAAGGTGAGGTAAGGATGAAATCATTCTTTAAATGGGTCATGAAGTTTATTAAATGGATAGCCATTTTAATCGGCATATTCTTTTTAGGAATATTTTTATTTTTTATCCTAGGGTCTCTTTTTATTCAAAGAATCGAACATCCTTCGTATGTTAAAACAAAATCTGCCCTTCAGAATCAAGCAACCGAAATGCTGTTAGAATATAAGATTCATACTTTAAAGACTAAACAAGAGCTTCAAAAGATTGCTGATCTAGGGGTTGAAGCCGTTCCAGTGGTTATGGATGGCTTATTCGGAAGGGGTAATTTTAAAGGGCGTGAAGAGCCATGGTATTCCTTGTTGATACTGGGTCTGATGAAAGACTCTTCGGTTTTACCAGCTCTTAAATATTTTCTTATAGAACAGCACGAGACCGAGCTGTTTAACCGTAAAGTATTTATACATGATAATCGTAATGATTTTCTTGTGTTACGGGTCATGTTAGAGTTAAAAAATGATGATGAAACCAGGGCTTATGTTGCGGATGCTATTAATAAACGGATAGCCAAGAATAATAAATATGATCATTTAAGTTCCGATTTTGTAAGTAATTTTGTTGGGTCTAATATTAGACAGAGTTTAGAGAATGAGATCTTCGTACCGCTGCCGGATAAGGATGTTATCGATATTTGTACTCGCGTACATTTAGACGAATATGGAGAGGTTTATGAGGTTTACAAAGCATTAGCGAATCAAACTAGTGAAGCAGCAATTAATGTCTTAAGGTTTTATTCAAATAAGAATAGTCAACAACAAGAATTAGTACAGAAGGCTGTTGGTGAAGCGCTGACTTACTACCAACAACAGTTAGCCTTGCTTGAACAACAACTAAATCCACCTAAATCAGAGGATTATGCCACCGGTTTAGAATATGTCTATTTAGATATGAAGCCGGAAAAATGGATTGCATATAGAGAGGCATTAATCAATCTATATAAACAGAAAATTCATACATTAAATAGCAGTTTTTAGTTTCAGAATATTCAGGATCATGGGAAATTTATGTTTTTTAAAAAGCATTATTCTTGTGTATCGTTCTAATTATTGTTCTGGTTATTTTTTTGCTGATCGGAGTAAATTATTTTTTAATATATTGAAAATAAATCAAAATATATATTGATGATATATAAAAATTATTGTTGACAAGAATTTACCTTTTTCTACTATTTAAATAGTTGTTTTTTAGGTTTAATTTTAACTCCCCCCGTTAATTTCTCGACCCCCCTAACAGAAATTAAATGACTCTGGAATCTAACACAGGAGTTTTTCTGTGGTTCTTGTTCCCCCGAGAATTAAGATTCTAAATTTTAATTTTATCAATTTAATGCCCTGTATGGCGATTATGGCCAGCAGGGATTTTTTATGTCTACGAAGGGAGGGGGCTATGTTTATTGAGAAGAGATTTTTGAATGTACCAGAAGTGGCTGTTTATCTAGGTTTTAGTACTAGTGCCATAAGGAAATGGGTTCGTTGTGGAATGATTCCATTTAATAAAGTAAATGGTGGAATACGTTTTGACATCGAACAGATTAATCAATGGAATCAGAAACAACAAAGAATAGTACAGTTTTAGCTTGAAGCAATCCTATTGCAATCTCTTTTCGTTGGTTTATACTATCCATAATTATTGGTAGTAGACCTGCCTGCCGGCAGGCAGGCCCTTTACAAGAAAGGAGAAAAGAACAATAAGGGGTCTTGAAATGGGTACTACTTATAAACGTGGTAAGAAATGGGGGATTAGTTATGCTGAGCCCTCTGGTCGTCAGGTAAGGAAGCTTATCTCGCCGTATAAAGAAACAGCGGAAAATGTTCTTAAGAAAATTGAGACTCAAATTATCGAGGGGAAATACTTCGATATACAAAAAGCAAAAGATATCTTGTTTGAAGATTTTGCTCTCGAGTATCTCAATAATTACGTCAAGTTAGAAAACTTGAATCTTAGAAATCATAACGGCGTAATTAAGAATCTTGTGAATCATTTTAAAGGTAAGTCCTTAGTGCAAATGAACACTCTTTGCATTCGGCAATATTTGTCGAAACGACTGGAAAAAGTTTCCCCGGCAACGGTTAATCGACATTATGCCATGCTTAAGTCCATGTTTAACCGAGCCATTGAATGGGGAATGTTCTTTGGTATGAATCCAGTGAAGGGCATTAAAGCTATTCCTGAGAAGAATCAGCGATGCCGTTGGCTCACTGATGAAGAGCAGGAGCGATTGCTTTCTTTTTGCAGTGGTCATACGAGGATCATCGTTCTGACGGCTTTAAAAACAGGAATGCGTTGGGGTGAGATTATTCACTTAAAGTGGAAGCAGAGCCCAAATAGCAATTACGTTGATTTTAATAACGGAAAGATTTTTATTCATGAGTCTTTGGCTAAGACCCAACGATCAAGAATTATTCCATTATCTAATACTCTTCGTTTAGCTTTGAGGGATGTGTCTAAGAATTTAGGTCATGATTATATTTTTGTGAATCCTGAAACAAAAAAGCCGTTACATAATATTAGAAAATCATTTGCAACGGCGTTAAGAAAAGCAGGGATTGGCGATTTTAAATTTCATGACCTACGGCATACCTTTGCTTCAACACTCGTCAGAAGGGACGTGAATCTGTATAAGGTTCAAATACTCCTTGGACACACAACGCCTAAGATGACCCAACGCTATGCTCACTTGGGTTCAGATGAGTTGACAGAAGCAATTGAAAAAATCGATATACAAAAAGATAATATATTGTATAATTCGAAATTCAACGAAGAGATATTTAACAAGCATTAAATAAGTTTTAGCACAAATTTAGCACAAACGTTCTTTTGATAAGTAAAACCTATTATGGCAGTTGGTGTAAACGTAAAGAATCTAATAGGTTATGAAGTTTTGCTGGCTTAGCTCAGTTGGTAGAGCAGCTGATTTGTAATCGCTCCAGGTCTTATTTGTAGTTAATTGTAATTATGTGAATATGAATCTTCCCGTCGATGGGAAGATTTTTCTGTTTATAGATGGTTTGTATTAGTTCTTTAAGAATTGACACAAGATGACACACAGATGACACAAGGCAGGGCTGGTCAAGTTTTGAGAGACCATGCGAGGATGTGGATAGACCATCTACTGTTGGAGGCTATGAGTCTGAGTAAATTTGACAAGATGAAGAACTAACACCATAATGTTACGCATACAAAAGGTAGGACTATGGAGAACAAAAGAAAAGATAAATATGCCAACAAATGAGTTAAGAGACTTCTTTCATTACACAAGCATAGAAGAAGAAAATTTATTAAAGAGTTTAGCTAACTTTGGGCAAGACGTATATTTTATTCAATCCTTGGATGAATTGTATAAATCTTGCTTTGAATTGAATCCAATAAATGACCCTAATTTAAAGATTCCAGCGTTTCTATATACTAATGTACATAGAGAATTCTATTTGGCATCGGTCTCGTTTTTACGTTTACTAAGTTCGAAATCATTCAATAGTTTAAGATGCGCCATTGATAGTACTTTTACAGCTTATTATCTATTAAAGAATCCTAATAAAACAAGTGTCTATTTAAGCAAGGTTAATGGAGGACTTAATGATGAAAATCCTGAATGGAATAAAATATTTCAAAATATTAAAAGAACAATTAAGAATGACATAGCTAATTTTCCTTTAGCAGAACATTTACCAAAAATGCATGAGTTTTGTAGTATTTACGCTCATTCGGATGCTTTAGGCATAATGCATAGATATGAACTTAATAAGGAATCATTGAGGCTTGAAGGTAAGTATTTTGATTATGAAGACACTGAAGATGACTACAAAAGATGGTATGGCGCATTGATGTTCGGCTACTTTAAGATTTTTTTGGTGTTTTGGCATGAAATATTTAAGAAGCAAGCTGGTACAAAATTATCAGAAATTGAGAGGAAAATTGAGTTATATAGAAACCATCTCGGTGCTTATATGAAGAAATATCCCTTAAGAGAGGAAGTATAAATGAATATAGTTGGAATTCTAAGCACAATAAAAGGTAAGGTTTTAGATGCTGCTAGTTTTGAATTTTTACAAAATGCTTATGAAATGCAAAATAAGAACATCGAACAATTATCTAATAACAATGAGGCATTAAAAGAAAGTAATGAACTTTTAAAAGAAAAGAACAATGCTTTAAAAGAGGAAAATGCTGAGTTAAAGAATCGCATAGCAACAATAGAATCTGAATTGAGAATGGTTAGTATGCCGAGAGAATCTTCTCACGTCCTTTCAGAAGTCGCCAAAAATATTTTAAAACAATGTATAAAAAGTGATACCACTGATTTTGCTGATGAATATATGATGCATTCTTTATCTCACACTAGAGTGGAAATAGAAGCGGCGTTTGATGAGTTAGAACAAGTTGAGCTTATTTTTCAAAATTATGATGTATTGGGAGAGGGAAGTCACGCTCTTACTCCCAAAGGAAAAAAAGTAGCATTAAAAATCTAACAATTTAGCAGGGCTAATTTTGAAGGCTTTGGAGAGTTTTTCGATGATGTTTAGAGATGGGGAAGAAGGTTCTTTGCCTTCCAAGCGTTGAATGTACTTGTAGTCTACTTCAGACAATTGAGCAAGTTGTTCCTGTGTAAGTTTGTGTTTTTTACGCAATGCCCGCAGGTGCTTACCAAATCCACGATTAATATCCTTCATAATACATACATTTTCTAACAAACTACTAGTTTCAAACACCTACAATAGTCGGTGATTGTCAACAATTCCATTTACACCTACTTTATGCGGTGATACCATCTGTTTGAGTGAATTTAATCAATCTCAATATGGTAATTAAAGTAGAGAGCAAGGCATGAAGATTAAAAAGTTGCTAATGATTTTAGAGATGCTTTTAATAAATCAGTTATTGATTATTAATTGTCTAGCGGAGCCGAATATAGAAGTTACTGGCATTATTACAGGTGGTGAATTTATGGCAGTAGTTAATGGAAAACTGGTTAAGAAGGGGGATGAAATCGAGGGGTACAAGATAGAAGAAATTGCCTCTGATTTTGTCAAATTGAATACTGGGGATGGTAATTATTTGGTTAAGCATTTGAGTCAGACGGAGAGAAAAAATAAGACTATAGATGGTAAGAATGGATTGGAAAAAGTTAGGACGAGTAGCGTAAACACCCAAAGTGTCGTTTCGACTCAGAATTATGAAGAAGCGAGAATTGATGCTCTAAAGGCTGAGCAATTACTTGAGACTCGTACTATGAGTATTAATTTGTATGAACAAGCGTTGACATTATATGCTGAGGCCAAAGAAAAGCTAGTAGCCGATTTAAATCAGAATTCTAATGGGCTTTATGTAAGTAGAGTTAATTTTGTTACACAGAGGACAGAAGAAATAGCACAAAGAAAATGGGAATTGTATGTGAAAATCAGAGATGGACAAAAGAATGGTACGCTCATCCCAGGCATGTCTAAGGAAGATGTTATTCAAATGGAAGGAAGGCCTGACAAGGTAAATCAAGACAATTATGGTGGTTCAAATCAAGAGCAATGGGTTTACGGCAATAGTTTATATTTATATTTTGACGGTGATGTTTTGACTTCTTATCAAGATAGCAGGTCATTAACGAATGATTATTCATCACGAGGGGTACATTCAACAATGCGGTATAAAGGTTATATGGGAGAAAGTGAAAGTCGCTAACGAGCCCTTGTACGATGAAATCTACGGTGCATGTAGTTAGAAATTTAATAATTTAGCAGAGCTTAATTTACCAGCCATTGATTCGTTCATTGGCTGGTTTTTTATTTTGTGGTACTATACCCAAAAAGGAGATTAAATGTCTATTGAAGATAAGGATTTGGCTCTTATTTATCGACCAACTACATGGGAAGATATCAAAGGTCAGGGTAAAGTGGTAAATTCTTTAAGAAATCAAGTCTTGACCAAGAAAGGTTTGTCGAACGCATATTTGTTTTATGGTCCATCCGGTGTTGGTAAGACTACAGTAGCAAAATTATTTTTTAAAGCCTTAAATTGTATAAGTATTACGCCTGACGGGAATCCCTGTGAAAAATGCATCTCTTGTAAGGAGCCTTATGGTTCTTTATTTGAAATTAATGCGGCGGATAAAAGAGGGATTGACGATGTTCGCAACGTATCAGGATGGTTGAGATGTATGCTTCCTTTGGGAGGGGGAGTATATCGAGGGGCATTCTTAGATGAATGTCAGATGCTTACGACCGAGGCTTGGAACTGTTTATTAAAACCTCTTGAACAGCCTTTTAATCAAGCATTTTGGTTACTTGCAACTACTGATATACAAAATATACCTGCTGGTGTTTTAACTCGTTGTCAGAAATTTTATTTAGGAGGTATTTCAAACGAAAAGATAGTAAACCGTTTAAAAGAAATAGCTCAGAAGGAGAAATTAGAAATATCAGAAAAGGATTTATTGGCTATAGCCAAGTCTTCAAATAATAATTTACGTGAAGGTGTTCTTAATCTAGGTAGGTACTTATCTGATGGTAGTACAGATAACATTGAAACTGAAATTTTTAGTCAAGTTAATAGAAATGACCATAAGAAAATTAGCAAGAATAATAAAGAAATCATTCTTACTGGGATTCAGCCACAGATTATTAATGTGCTTAAAGGTATGTCATCACAAGTAAGAAACGAAAAGCTACAACTCAAAGAGATTAAAGAAAACCTGCCAGACATCAAAGATAATAAAACGATTGCTAGAGAGCTAAGAGCTATGGGGCTTGAAGTTAAATTGTCTGCTGGGATAAGTCATCTCATTTGGGATACATCAAGATTGACCAAACTCTTTAAGCACTTGTAATACTTCACTATTACGTCTACATCATCTCACCAGAACGTCTACAACCCATCTACAGCACGTCTACAATACGGCATAAGAACGGTAAGATTTACAGCACGTTGAACCCTCAATTCCACCACTAAAAACCATCCCAACCACAAGAATTCATTCATTTTAGATGGATTTTCTGTGTCAGTTTCGAATCAATAGATATGTAGCTAGCTAAATTTGTCTTAGTCTATTAAGACTAATACAAAATCATCCAGATTTTGAATATTACCCAATATCGGCGAAAAAATCGTAAAGGTATGGAGATAAGACAAGTATAGGCACAAATTACATGAAAGGAGGATCCGTATATGAATCAAGAAATTACGTTTTTTCAGCATGGCGAATACAGAATCCATGTTGCTGATGGTGCGTTGCGAAAGAAGCTGGACAAGTACAAACGCCTTAGATGTATCAATACGTATTACGACAAGCAGGGTATTTGTGGTTGGGATTACATATTGCCAGCTAGTCTGCACAATAGAGTAGCTCAGATGGCTGGTTTGCCGCTAAAAAACAAGAATCAGAACAGAGTGGTAGCAGGTCAGCGTAGCAAAGTTAGCACAGGTGCAGAACGATACGATTTAACGAAGGTTAATTCTGTCCCAATGCTCAAGGAAGCATCAATACCACATCAGGCAGACATTGATACTGGCCGTTTAGCAAGTGTGTCTTAAATCGCTTTATTTTAAATTTAACCTTGTATTAGATGGAGATAAGAAATGCAAAAGAAAGAAAGCAATCTGTGGCGTGCGTATGATGAAAATGGCACGCTGTTATTCACGAAGGTACCTAATTGTCTGCTAGAAACATTAAACAAGGGAGGGTGGGGGCTTTCACACTACAAAATAATAAGTTATATATGTCGTTTGACCTACGGTTTTCGCAGAGAAAATACATGTCAGCTCGGGTTAGCTGATTTTTCCGTATCATTACATATGGCTAAATCACATGTGTCCAAAGCAATCAAATCATTGCTAGATAATGGATTGATACTAAGACATTCAAAAAACGGTAATAAATATGTGTATGCTATCAATTTATTACCCGAGGGTGTGAAGATGAAGCATTATCGAATGGGTAAGCCAGATAACGAAAATGATAACGCAGTTTACGTAAACGAACATCTGGATTACGAATTAAGTAATTACACCGACAGTGAAAAAGATGTAATCCTGTACAGTAAAACCGGTTACAGCAAGTCAGGAAACGTCTATAGAAAGGAGGATAGAAAGTTAGATATAAAGGTGGATAACCGCATTGATGGCATCAATAGTACCACAGGTGTTGGTGGTGCGCCTCCTAGCAGTCCGTCTGTGAAACTCCCTGCTAGTCGGCTGGTTACTGATGGTACCAAAAGTACCACAGGTAATAATACGCCTTCTGGTAGGCCTTTTTTAAAATCCGCAGAGGCTCGGCTTATTGCGCAAAGAAATGAAGAATTAGGCAAAGAATTTATTAATGAACTAAAACAGAATTATAGTGTTGCAACCGTACTAAAGCATATGAAAAAATTTGATAGAGGCGAACTAACTTTTTCAGATATAGGAACTCCTTACTATCAATATTGTTCGGATAACAATATAAGGCTTAGACTAGATTTTAAAGATGATTTATACAATGAAGCAGCGGATATTTATTACGATAAATATAAAAGACCATTTGAAAAAGAAGTAAACGTTTAACAGATTATTGGTGGCATTTCCGTTGAGGTATTGACGGGTTCCGTATATCCTCCGCCTAAAGTCAGCTAATACTGATTTATCGAGGAGGGCATACATGCCAGTATATAAACGAGTAAGCTGTACACATTGTACAAAGTATGTTGAATTACGTAATGATGAAGACAAATGGAAGAAGATGGTCTGTACTAGATGTGGTAATGGATACAACATTACAGACAAAAATTCTGATTACTATGTGGATTACGTATTTGATAATAGACGTTTTAGAGAGAAAATTGGTAAGAGCAAGGCGCTTGCTGAAACCGTTCTAGCTAAAATAAAAGTAGAAATTGTTGAGTGTAGGTACTTAAAGGTTAAGAAGAATACTAACATTAATTTTAGTACATTTGCCGACGAGTATTACGAATGTCATTCAAAAGTTAATAATCGTTCGTGGCGGACTTTTGACCGTCATAATATCAAGCGTCTCAAACAGTATTTTGGAGATAAGAATCTCAGTGAGATAACGTCCTACATGATTGATAAATTCAAAGCTGAGAGAGCAAAAGAAGTTTCACCTGCTACAGTGAATCGTCAGCTCGCATGTTTGAAAAGTATATTCAATAAGGCAACTGCTTGGGGTAAGTTTGAAGGTGCAAATCCGGTTAAAGTAATAAAATTATTTAAAGAAAATAATCAAAGGTTAAGGTTTCTTGAACAAACAGAGATATTAAAATTGCTGGATTGCTGTGCCGAACATTTAAAACCGATAGTAATTATTGCTTTAAATACCGGCTTTCGTCGAGGAGAAATATTATCACTTAAATGGAGTAGCGTTGACTTTGAACGTAGTATCATATATCTTAAAAATACTAAGAATGGTGAGGGTAGAGAAGTGCCAATGAATGTAGCTGTAAAGAATGCTTTGATAAGACAGCCTAGACATTCACACAGTAACTATATATTTTATAAAAAAGATGGCACACCTATCGGCGATATTAAGAAAAGCTTCTTGACCGCTCTAAAAAAATCAGGTATAAATAACTTTCATTTTCACGACTTGCGTCATACTTTTGCTTCACAATTAGCTATGAATAGTGTAGATTTAAATACTATTAGAGAGCTACTAGGGCATAAGTCAATGGTAATGACTATTCGGTATTCGCATTTGTCCCAACAGCATAAACAGCAAGCTGTAGATATACTAGATAGATGTAATGACACAGGGATGACACAGAAGTTAATTGAAGCAGATGAAGGTGAAGTAAGTAATTCTGTAAGTCATTCTATGACAGTAGTTTAAAGAGTTTTTGCTGGCTTAGCTCAGTTGGTAGAGCAGCTGATTTGTAATCAGCAGGTCGGGGGTTCGAAACCTCTAGCCAGCTTAATTTAAAGGGCAGTTACCCAAGTGGTCAAAGGGGGCAGACTGTAAATCTGCTGCACACGCTTCGGAGGTTCGAATCCTTCACTGCCCATTGTTTTTTGCGGGAGTAGTTCAGTGGTAGAACTCTAGCCTTCCAAGCTAGTAGCGAGGGTTCGATTCTCTCCTCCCGCTCCATTTTTTTCAATAATGCCTTTCAAAGAAATTAAATCATTCTATAATAGCCATCTATGAAAATTACACTGCTTATTCCTACTCTCAATGAAGTTCACGGTATGCGATCAGTAATGCCTAAGGTTAAAAAAGAATGGGTTGATCAAATCCTTGTTGTCGATGGTAATTCTAAAGATGGTACAGCAGATGTGGCTCGTCAAATGGGTTATGATGTGGTTATGCAGAAATCTCCTGGTATTCGGGGGGCTTATATGGATGCTTTGCCCTTTGTTAAAGGTGATGTGATCTTAACGTTTAGCCCGGATGGTAATTCGATTCCTGAATTAATTCCTGTTTGTATTGCTAAAATGAAGGAAGGTTATGACATGGTTATTGTCTCTCGGTATGCCGAGGGAGCCAAGAGCTATGATGATGACGCAGTAACCAGTTTTGGAAATTGGCTTTTTACAGGTACCGTTAATAACTTGCATGGTGCTAAATATACAGATGCGATGGTGATTTATAGGGCTTATTATAAGAGGCTTATTTATGATTTAGATTTAGATAAAGATTCCAGCTATAGTTTTGAGGAGAATTTATTTAAGACTAAGGTGAGCTGGGAACCGTTGCTTTCTGTTCGTGCAGCTAAACGCCATCTTAAGATTGTTGAAATTCCTGGTGATGAACCAGCTCGTGAAGGTGGAGAACGTAAATTACAGGTGCTCAAATGGGGAGCTGCCTATATGTTTGAATTTTGGCGTGAAATTTTTGTATGGCGTTAAGCTTATGATTGTTTCTTTTAGAAATCGTTTAAGAATTCTGTTCTCGAATGATTTTTTTGTTTCTGCAGTTTTTCTTATCGTTTATCTTTTTACTAATAGTTATATTCTAGGTTGGGATGACCAGCATTTAGAAATTCCTCTTTTAAAGCATCTGATAGATCCTGCGCTTTATAAGGGGGATTACTACGTTGAAAGTTTAGCTAAGAATTTTTCTTCCTATCTTTATCCAATTTTAGCTAAATTGATTACTGTCCCTCAGATTCCAGCAGTATATTTTATGTTGTTTTTAATCTCCCGGTATGCGATGTTTTTTTTCATTTACAAGCTTTGGTTGTATATCAGTAAGGACAGGTTTGCCGCTTGCGCTGCAGTCATCACTTTTATTGTCTTAGGACGAACAGAAGAATTTCTTTATCGTACATTCTCTCACCAGGAATTCTGTTATATCTTTCTGTTTTCTGGGCTTTATTTATTTTATAGAGAGAGATTTTTGTTAGCAGCGTTGCTTTTTGGTATAGGAGCTAATTTTCATGCGATTTATAATTTAATGGGTATTCTTTATATGCTTGGTTTCTTATTAGTATTTCACCCTAATCGTATACGAATGTTCTTAACAGCTGGAATGACCTTTGCCTTGGGCTGTATGCCTTTCTTGTCTTGGCAAATTCCGCGCTCTATTAACGATAAACTAGTAGGAACTTCTGTTCCTGTCAGTGAATGGATGCCTTTGTATTTTCAATCATGTCCTCAGAACTTACTATTTAATAATACACCTTGGAATGAAGCGATAAAGAATTGGCCTTTTATGCTTAGTGCTTTAGAGCCTTATATTTTTATTCTTGTTTTATATATTTTTTTGCTGATTGTTTCTCCTGCTTTTCGAGAAGATAAAAAGATTAATGTTCTGGTTTGGGTAGGTTTTACGTTAATTATTTTTTCCACAATCTTTAGTTATGTTATACCCAGCCGTTTTGTGGTGGATTTAAATTTGATGCGAAATGAGCAATTTATAGCCTTTTTCTTAATTGCCTATACAACTTTCTGGGCAGTTAAAAGAGTTAGAGAAGGCAGTAATTGGCAGGCTTTTCTTGCAGGGTTAGCGTTTCTTATTGTTGGATTTGTTAGTAGGGGGAATATTGATAGAGGGTTTCATAAATATTTTCCAGTGATGGTTATTATGAGTTTTATTTTTATTTTTTTACAGATGAGATTTCAGGTCAAATGGGATGCTTACTTAAGAAGAGCGTTTATAATTATTCCTTTAGGGGCTGCTTTAATTTCATTTAGTTTGTATCATCACACCATGCTGGAGCTTAGGGGGAAAGGAACTGGTTTTTGGCAATTGCAAAGAAATTGGGAAGATATACAGCAATATGTTCGGAATAATACGCCTAAAAAGGCTATGATTTTAGCGCCTATTAATATGGATATGGGAGGATTTCGTATTCATAGTGATCGTAAGATTGTTGTTTGTATTCGTGATTGCGGAATTATAGGATTTGATTATTCAGCCTCAATAGAATGGTTAAGACGGATGAATGATTTAAAAGACTTTACTGTGTTTACTAATGGTTCAGTGCTTAAGGCGGTAATGATTGCTATCGCTAAATATAAAGTAGATTACATTGTTTTTATGCGGTATTATGAACCTCAGGCGGATAATTCTATTTTAAGAAAACTATATCAAAACGAAGTATTCTCATTATTTAAGGTGGTAACTATTCCATGAAAATGATCAAGAAAATTTCAATTATTGGAGATGGTGGTTGGGGAACAACTCTTGCTATTCATTTAGCGCGTAAGAAATATCCTGTTTTTCTTTGGGGAGCTTTTGCAGAGTATATATCTGAAGTAAAGAAAACTAGAGAGAGTAAGAAATTTTTACCTGGATACCGTATTCCTGTTTCTGTTGAGTTAGGTTCTAATATGGAAGAAGCTATTGCGTTTGGTGATTTAATAATCTTAGCTTCTCCATCAGAATATTTAACAGATGTTTTAAAAAGAATAAAAAAGACTTCTTATCGCGGTAAAGTTTTTTTAAGTGTTGTTAAAGGAGTTCACCCAGTTTCTTTTAAGCGGATGTCGGAGATTATTAAAGAAGAATTAGGATCTGTATCTTTAGCTGTTTTATCAGGACCTACCATTGCAGGAGAGGTAGCCGCAGGGCTTGCAACCACAGCTGTTATTGCCTGTCCAAAGGCAGATTTAGCTAAACAAATACAAGAAATTATTCATTCAGAGACATTTCGTATTTATACCAATAACGATGTCATTGGTACTGAAATAGGTGGAAGTATTAAGAATGTGATTGCCATTGCCTGTGGTGTTTGTGATGGATTGGGACTAGGCAGTAATGCGAAAGCTGCTGTGTTAACCCGAGGCTTGTCAGAAATTACGACCTTAGGTATAGCCTTAGGTGGAAGGAAGGAAACTTTCTATGGATTAACGGGATTAGGCGATTTAGTAACCACCTGTGTGAGTCCTAAAAGTCGCAATCGCACGGTAGGGGAAGCTTTAGGTCAAGGTGCTAAAATTAAAGATGTTTTAGGTTCTATGTCGATGGTGGCTGAAGGAGTTATTACTTCAAAAGCAGTTTATCATTTAAGCCGTAAGATGAAAATACCTATGCCTATTACTGAGCAAGTTTATAAGATTATCTTTGAAGGTAAGAATTCTCGCAAAGCCATGCAAGATTTGATGACTCGCCAGGCTAAGTCTGAAGTAGTACGAGTTAAGAATTAATTAAATTCTTTATGAGAAATACACCCTCCAAGAATCTACCTGTTTTCTGGATTGTTTTCGGTTTTATTGTCTGGATAATTATATTCTTTGGATTCTTATGTTCACGGTTGAGTATCGTTGAAGATGCTACTTCTTATTATGAACATACCAAATTCTTTATTGAGAACTTAGCTAGAGGTGTTTTTCCTCTTTGGGATCCGTTCTGGTTTAATGGGGCTCCTAATGATTTTTTTCTCCTCCGTATTGGAGCTTTTAATCCTTTTTATTTCGTTATTCTTATCTTCGAGTTTTTTAAAATTCCCTACACATTGGCGTATTTTTCGTTTCTTGCCCTTTATTATTGGGGAGGGATGATTGCGTTTTATTTGTTAGCAATGCGTATTTATGATAATCGTTTGATGGCTTATGCAGGATACTTAATCCTTTTGTTTTCTAGTTTAGGAACAAGACTTTTTGATTCTTATATGATGTTGGTAACGGTGCCTTTAATTTGGTTCTTTTATTTTTTGGTTGCTTTTACACAGGCTCCTCGTAAGTATTTATTCTTAGGACTTTCTTTGTCATTTATGATTTTATCGAGCACCTATATCCCTTTGTATTTTCTGAGCTTCTTTTTTCTTTTTGTTTTCTTGTTTATTTTATTCTATTTCAAACGAATCTCTGAAATATTGAGTTCTTATGCAGTTTTTTTTAAGAAAAATAAGTTATTAGTCTTTTTATCGCTAGGAATTGTTCTTCTTTCTTTTGTTCCCTCGATTACATTCTTTCAAAATTCTAGTCATGGGCAGATTGTTTTGCCTGCGCGTCATGGGGGTGTTGAAGCTGGACAAGCTTTGGTTGTTTCTTCCTCAACTCTAGATTGGGGAGCAGCAGAAGATTTGCTTTATTCTTTTTATTTTTCTGATTTTAGGACGATTAGATTTGCTGTTGTTTATATTCCTTTCTTTGCTTTTATTGTCTTTTCTTTAGGTTTATTGGGTCGACTTACCCGTAGAGCTGTTTTTATGTTTACCTGTGGGTTTGTATTGTTCTGTTGTATTATTCCACATGGGTTGCCATTCTATAAATTTCTCTATAAACATTTATTCTTTCTAAAATACTTTCGCAATCTTCATTTCTTTTTGTGGTTTGTTTTAATCCCTTTGTTTGTGCTACTGATTCTAGAACATTGGAGAATCTTTACTGAAGTTCAAATTAAAGGATGGCTCACAAAGAAGAAGATTCTTTTCTTTGTTTTATTGATTCATTCATTATTTTTTCTTTTTGTTCTTTTAAAAGGAGATGCTGTATTAAGTAGTTACATTACGATTCTTTTAAGTTCTATTTTTTGGTTCTTGATGATTCAAGGAAAATTAATTAATCAAGCATGGGCTTTTGGTATTTTAGCTATAACCATTTTGGTACAGCCTTTGGAGGTTTATCATTATCTTTCTTTAAAAGCTAAATCTTATCAAGGTGGTTATGGTTATGCTTTATCTTTTACAAGCTTGAGTTTACAGAAACCTCCATTGCCACCTCAGGAGACTTTTCCTAAAACGAGGGGTAGTGGATTGTATTATGCTTCTGGTTCTTATAATGATATTAATCAAAGCATTGCTCCGTATGCTTTAGCGTTATATTTACAAAATCCTCTCATCTTGGTTGATCATCTGCAGAGCGTAGATCGTAAAGAATTTGATTCTTCTGTTTTAGAGAAGTATTTTTTAAATAATGAAAATAAGGCGTTTGTTTTTAAAGAGGATTTATCTGATCTGAAGATAAATAGTAACGATCCTCAAGCGCCATCAAAAGCTTGGCGTGTTTCTAGCGAGAAAGAAGGAGTTAAGGTTTTATCCTTTAATGCGAATCATCTGAAGTTGTCTCTAGACCTGCCTTATGAGAAATTTCTTATTTATAATGATAGTTATGATCCCCATTGGCAGGTTAACATCAATGGAAAACCAGTGCATCTTTATCAAACCAATATTGCTTTCAAAGGGGTATGGGTTCCTAAAGGAAAGAGTGTTGTTGAGTTTCACTATGGTTTTTGGTGGCAATATGTAATGAATGGTTTTCTTTTGTTTGCAGGTTTAGCATTCTCTTTTGGAATTGTATGGTTTTTTAGAAGGGATTTGTAGTTATGCTTTCTATTGTGGTTAAATATTTTAAGGAAATTGTCGCTAGGCCAATATTCTTTTATTTGTTCTGTTTCATAATTATTTCACCTTTTTTAAATTACTCCGAATTTAAAAGTAACGTGGTTAATCAAACAATGAATCGTTTTGGTCCACAGGTTAACTATTTCAAAGATTTTGCTGAGTTTCATGAACATTATGATCCTATTAAGCTGAGTCAATGTATTCATTATTTTCAGAGGGTGGTAGATAATTATCCCTTTGAACGATTTGCCGCTTATTCCATGTTAGGTTTTTGTCAGGAATTATCAGGGAACTCACGAAAGGCTTTGAGAGCTTACCAGTCTGCGCTTAGCATTAACCCTAATGATTTTTGGGCGTATTATAATTTAGGAGTCATCCAATATAAAGAAGGGAATTATAGCCAAGCGTTTGATTCTTTTAAGCACTCTTTGGAAACAGATTTAAAACAAAATTTATATACTTTATACAGATCAAAGGTTTATACAGATGTTAGATTAAGTGACCCTGAATTTGTGAATTATGATTATGTAAAAGGATTAGAAGAGGGTCGTTTATCAGCGTATGTATACTTAATGGCATCTAAATCTATTTTATCGAATCAAGGTTTTAACGTTCCAAACAATTTAAATCCTAGGGTAAGGTTTTTTTAATGAAATCATCTCGTTTTGAATTCTTATGTTACATAGTTGCACCATTCTTGGTGTGGATGTTTATCTTTCGTGATTTCTTAATGGGAAGTATACCTTTAACAGCGGATGCTATTTCTTATTTTCAACACATTGGTTTTTATACAGATAATTTGAGTCAAGGGCACTATCCGCTTTGGAATCCTTTTTGGTTTGATGGAGCTCCGTATCATTTTTTCCTAAGACGTATTGGGGATGTAAATCCATTCTTCTTTATTATAATTTTTTTAAAATGGTTAGGGATTTCTCATACCTATGCCTATTTAATATTTTTAAGTGTGTATTATTTTTTAACAATGTTGGCTTTTTATTTGATTGCCCGTCTTTTATTGAAAGATTCATTCTTTGCTTTTGTAGCGTACTTGTTATTGATGTTTTCTTCTTGGGGCTCAGAGTTATTTTATAACTATATAATCTTGATTTTCTTGCCCATCATTTGGTTTTTTTACTTTTTATTAGCTTTTGCACAGAAAGGTAAGAAAAGTCAATTCTTAGGCGTATGTTTTTGTTTGGCTTTAATCGTAACAACCTATATTCCATTCTATTTCTTAATTATTTTGTCTATATTTATTCCTTTATTTGCGGTTATTTATTGGAAACTATTTTTGGTTTTTTTAAAACAAACGCTTTCATTTACACGATTTAATAAACTTTTTGTTGGGTTTTGTATGTTCTTCTTAATGGCCGCCTGTGTTCCAGCACTTATTTTTTATCAAGAGTCTAAGGGGGGAGAGTTTGTTTTACCTAACCGGCACTCAGGAGCTCTCCATGTTTCAGCAGTTGCCGTAGGGCTTACCAATGTGGCTAGTGGGGATATTATTAATAATGGTTCTTTTGACAGGCTTTTTGTATCTCATCATTTGATTGGTTTAGGAGAGGTTTATATTCCGCATATTTTCTTTTTACTTTTACTCTGTAGCCTCATAGGACGCGTTAATAAGTTAATGTTCTTTTTATTCTTTAATATTTTGGTCATCGCATCCATTGCTAGTACGAGCGCTGTTCCTATTTATAAATTTCTTTATGAACATGTTGTTATATTTAAATTTATACGAAACATTTATTATTTCTTCTGGTTGGCTGTTTTGCCGATGGCTATATTAATGGTCATAGCAGGATTTAAATCTTTATTGGAATCTATTGAAGGTAAGAGTATTCAAGGGTTCTTAGGATGGGTTTATATTTGTATGTGTCATATTGCTTTTGGACTCTTTTTGTTTTCCTTAGGAGGGGAAGTTTCCTGGGGAACGATAACTGTTATATTTATAAGCTTAACTTATTTTTCAATTTGTTTTTGGGGTCATCACAAAATAGTGCGCCTGGCAGGATTTCTTTTGATTGCCGGAGCTGTTTTTGTTCAATCTTTTGAAGTTTATGGGTATGTAACTAGCCGTTTGGAAAAGACGATAAATCCCGATGCTTATAATAAAGATGAGTACAGTCAATATCTATATAAGCAGCAAGTAAATAGAACTGTTCCAGTACAAGGAGCGGGTAATCGAGAAGAGTTTGTTAAAAACTTACAGTTTGACCTATATTATGCGGCTAGTGGTTTTGCATTTGCTTCTCGTCATATTGATCCTGCTGTATTTAATGCGTATAAAAGTCGTAAATTCTTATTTGTTGATAATGTATATCCTCAAGAAGACGATCCGGGTTTCTTTAAAATATTGGAAGAAGGGATGGCTAATGGGAGTAATATTGCCTATGTGCCAAGAGCTGAAAGCAATTCATCTGATTGGCGTTCCCAATTTTCATCTATTGCCAAGGCTGAATTAATCGAAGAAGCTTGTAAGAAATTGACTGTTGTTCATTTTGATTCGGATTCCATGCAAATGAAGGTTAATTTAAGTAGGTCTCAGTTTTTAGTTATCAATGATAATTACAATACTGGTTGGAATGCTTATGTGAATGGCAAGAAGGTCAAATTATTACGCGCCAATGTAGCTTTTAAAGGTCTTTGGATTCCTGCGGGGGAATCAATAGTTGAGTTACACTTTTTAACTGGATGGCGTCATTGTATGCATTTTTTATTGATTGCTTTATTTTTTGTTGTATTTATTTACCTAATTGTTCTTTCAAGAAAAGAAAGATTAAAGTAATCAAATGTTTAAACCATTGTTAAGGGTTCTCAAATGGTTAGTCAGCAGGGTAGGGATTATTTATGTCCTTTTAACTGTTTTTATTTTATTTTGTGTTGATTTAAAAACGGTTGATGAGCGTAATAAGGCTAGACAATTAAATGGGATGCGTCCTGATTTTAAGGAAATGATCGTTTTTTCTAAGAGTTTAAATCATTTAGAAAATATTAATTGGAAGCCGTATAAGGATTATTTTGAAAAAGTTTTAAAATATATGCCTGATTATAGCGTTGCTAATGAGTTGATGGGCTATGTGTATTTTAATATGGGTCAAGAGCAAAAGGCAATTGCTTCTTACAACAAAGTTTTGACCATTAGTAAGAATTATTTTTGGCCTAATTATAATTTAGGAGTGATTTATTATAAAAAGGGGTTTTATCAAGAGGCGTTTACTTGTTTGAGAAGGGCTGTGGAATCAAATCCAGAATGGACAATCAAATATGTATATGATTCAATGATGTATCGTCAAATTTTTGTCAGCGGAGCATTTAAATATAATTTAAAAGAAGAATTAAATAGCGCCTATTCTTCCGCGTATATTTTAATGCTGTCTTCTTTGGAGCGTCTGAAACGATACGATGCTATGTTGTATTTATCATTATTTGTGATTTCAAAAAAAGAATTTCCTAATCAGGATGCTTTCTTCTTTTATGCAGCACTTGCTACTTTTGAAATGAAACAATTAGATAAGTCTTTGTCTTTTTTTGAGCAGAGCTTAATTCTAGATAAAAATAATCCTATGACCTATTTATATCTATCGCGAATTTATAAGATGGCAGGAAAAGATCAGGCTTCAGAGAATTTATCAAGAATCTTTGAATCATTAAGCGTGAAAAAAAGCGAACGTTTTCCTTATGATCAAAACATAGGGGTGCGTTTTTTCTAAATTAGGGAGATAAATAATGCATAATTCTAAGAATGTATTAGGTGATCTGCTTCGTCCTTGTTGCAAATTTCCTATGACAGGATTTTATCGGGATGGGCATTGCAATACGGGTGAAGAAGATATTGGGCGACATGTTGTTTGTATTCGGGTGACTGATGAATTCTTAAAGTTCTCCAAAGAAGCAGGGAATGATCTTTCAACACCATATCCTGAAAATGATTTTCCGGGATTGATCGCAGGAGATCAATGGTGTTTATGTGCGCTTCGTTGGCAAGAGGCATTTGATGCAGGTGTAGCTCCCCAGGTTGTAATGGAGTCAACCCATGAATCCGCTTTAGAAGTGCTTCATCTTGTTGATTTAAAAAAGTATATGTTTAAAGGAACGACTGGATTTTAATAGAAAGGACTTTAAAAGATTATGCATAAAGGACGATTAGAAGCTTTCTCTGATGGAGTGATTGCGATTATCATTACGATCATGGTTTTAGAGATGAGAGTGCCACATGGTGCTGGCTCTGATTGGGGAGCATTAAAATCTTTGATTCCAATACTTCTTAGCTATGTTTTTAGTTTTGTGTTTTTAGGTATTTATTGGAATAATCATCATCATATGCTGCATACCGTTAAACATGTGACTGGGAAAATTCTTTGGGCTAATTTACATCTTTTATTTTGGCTTTCCTTAGTGCCGTTTGTTACGGATTGGATGGGTAGTAATCAATTTGCTTCAGCACCCGTTGCTTTATATGGTGGAGTTCTCTTGATGTCCGCTATTTCTTATTTTATTTTAGCCAAGGCGATTATTTCTTCTCAAGGAAAAGATTCTTTATTAAAAACAGCTATCGGCTCTGAGTTCAAGGAAAAGTTATCCATTTTTCTCTATATTACAGGAATTGCTACTGCTTTCTTAAATTCTTGGTGCGCTTACTTGTTGTATATGATTGTTGCGATTATGTGGCTTGTTCCAGATAAGCGCATTGAAAAGGTTTTGAATCAACCAAGCTTATGAAGCTAATTCTTTATTTCTTTAGCTCTCTTGTTTTATTAATACCCGCTTCTCATGCTCAAGAGACTTCTTTGTCGGCCTCGGATGGGGCACAGGGATTGTTTAATTCATCAATTATAGCTAAACAGAATTTTAATTTCTTGGATGCGCGTCGTGATTTAGAAAGAATCTTAACTAATTTTCCTCATTATCCACGAATCAATGAGGTTAAAAAGGAGTGGGGAGAGATTATGTTTATCTTAATCCATTCCGACGCTTTAGTTGAAGAGTCTATTTCTTATGAAGTGCGCTCTGGAGATACATTAGAAAAGATTGCCAGGGAACATAGAACAACCATTGAATTGATTAAAAAACGCAATAGTTTGCGGAATGATTCATTGAAAGTAGGGAGAAGTTTGTCCCTTTGGAATAAATTTTTTAACATAGAAGTTAATAAGACAAGCAATCGTTTGTATTTAAAATTGGATCAAAGAATTATAAAAGTTTATTCTGTCTCTACAGGTAAGGCGGAAACGATCACTCCTTTAGGAGAATTTGTAATTAAAAGTCGATATCCAAATCCAACATGGTTTCATCATGGCACGGTTGTTTCAGGTGGATCTCCGGAGAACTTCTTAGGAACACGTTGGTTGGGATTTGATAAGCTTAAATATGGGATTCATGGCACCATTTATCCTGAACTTATTGGTCAATCAGTATCGGGTGGTTGTATTCGCATGAAAAATGAAGATGTAGAAGAGCTTTATGACATTATTCCTATTGGGACAAAGGTTGTTATAAGGCAGGATCTTCAATGAAAACAAAACAAGAACGATTAGATGTTTTAAAAAAGAAGATGTTAAAGGCTGATCTGCCATTAAAGAGGAGTGCCCATCATTTGGTTTTTGGAGAATCTAATCCTGAAACTTCAGTGCTTTTTGTAGGGGAGGCTCCTGGTAAGAATGAAGATTTGCAAGGTCTGCCTTTTATTGGAAGCGCTGGAAAAATCTTGGATCAATTGCTTGCTTTGATCCATCTTGAAAGAACGCAGACTTATATTACTAGCATTTTAAAATATCGTCCTCCGAATAATCGTAATCCAAGTCTTATTGAAATTATCGAGCACACACCTTATTTGATTGATCAAATTAGGATTATTGAACCAAAGGTAATCGTGCCTTTAGGGAATTTTGCAGCTAAATTTATTTTGAATGGATTTAATGTGGAAAAAATGAATAATGTTGATGGGATATCGAAACTGCACGGGAAGATTGAGAAGATTACTTTTGAATGTAAAAGTTTTACTGTTATTCCTTTATACCATCCAGCAGCGGTTCTTTATAATCCGCCATTGCGTAAGACCTTGGAAGAGGATTTTTTAGTAGTGGGGAAGGTTCTAGGTGATCATTAATATGATAAGAAAGATAGTTATAGGATTTTTATTTTCTCTGCAGTTTTCTTCTTTTTCTCTGGCGTATTCCGAAGAGTATCCATGGCAGTTGAGAATTAAGAAAGAGGATACCACGGTTTATACTAGGAAGGTGGAGGGGTCGCCTATTCTTGAGTTTAAGTCTGATATCATTGTTTCGGTTCCAATTGATAAGGCGATTGCTTTGTTTGAAGATGAAAAGAGAATCCCTCATTGGTATTATCAATGCGTCAGCATGGAACTTCTTGAAGATGAAGGACCTTCATCCAAGATTTTTTATTTTGTTCTTAATCTACCATGGCCTGTAGCTAAACGTGATTCTGTGTTTCGTCGAATTAAAATGGTGGATTCAATCACGGGAGGAATTACCTATGAGCTTACGGTTATGTCTCAAAGATTGCCAAAACAAAAGGGAAAAATTAGAGTGCCGTATTTAAAAGCGTTGTGGCGTTTTACGCCTTTAAAGAATGGGCAGACGGAAATTTATTTTCAACAACATGGCAGCACGGGTGGTTCTATTCCAACCTTTATTACCAATGCACTGGTTCTAGATATTCCTTTTTATAGTCTTCAGAATTTTCGAAGATTGGTTGAAGAGGGGAATAAGGTTGTTGGGGTAGCTAAATAAAAGGAGGATTATGAATTTTCTTAATTTAGATGCAATGAAGTTTTTTGTTTTTGGGATGCGTTTCTTTTTTGGAAGCTGGTTATTGTATGCAGGTTTTATGAAATGGTTTGTCATAGGCCCAAACAACTTTGTGGGTTTTATTACAGCAGATTTTGACAAGACATGGTCGCCGCATCTTCTTAATGTTGCCTTAGCGTGGCTTATCATGAT